>NZ_JAHGVE010000005.1 GCF_018835585.1 Pelorhabdus rhamnosifermentans | reverse complement strand
GCGGCAGGGATGAATCCCCAGGAAACGCATGCGCTCATGGAAATGATTCGGTGGATTCGCAAAGAATTCAATCTGACGATCCTACTGATTGAGCATGATATGAGCTTGGTTATGGGTGTTTGCGAGCGCATTTATGTCCTTGATTATGGCATGATTATTGCCAGCGGCACACCGGCAGAAATCAAAAATAATCCGAAAGTCATTGAGGCTTATTTGGGCGAGGAGGTGGAGGTGTAACTATGCTAAAAATCGATAACATTCATGTATATTACGGAGCCATTCATGCGCTCAAAGGCATTAGCGTTAACGTCAATGAAGGCGAGATTGTGACGCTTATCGGTGCCAATGGTGCAGGGAAAAGCACCATCCTTCGGACCATCTCAGGACTCTTAAAACCCAAGACAGGGGAGCTGTTATTTGAAGAAAAAAGCCTGCTGGGTTATGGTGCTCAAAACATCGTAAAACAAGGCATCTCGCAGGTCCCTGAAGGACGGCGGATTTTTGCCAATATGACGGTGCTGGAAAATCTGGAATTGGGTGCCTATATTCGTAAGGATAAAAAAGGCATTGCCGACGATATGGGCAATGTTTTTAAACGGTTTCCGCGGCTGGCTGAACGGAAAAGTCAGATAGCCGGAACCTTATCAGGCGGCGAACAACAAATGCTTGCCATGGGGCGGGCGCTGATGAGTCGTCCTAGATTGTTATTACTTGATGAACCCTCCATGGGACTTGCGCCGCTCTTGGTAAAAGAAATTTTTTCGATTATCAAAGAAATCAATGAGACAGGAACAACGATTTTACTCGTCGAACAAAATGCGCATATGGCACTATCCATTGCCCATCATGCCTATGTACTTGAGACAGGACGCATTACCTTGTCTGGTACAGCGAAAGAGCTTGCGGCAAGTGAAGATGTGCGCAAGGCTTATCTAGGCGGCTAAGAAAGAAAAAGTGAAGATGTGAGGAGTGATTACGATGTTTGTAGCAACAAGGATGACGGAAAATCCTGTGACAGTAACTCCGGATACCTCTGTAACAGAGGCTAAGAATATGATGCAGAAGAACAAGTTTCGGCGCTTGCCCATTGTTCAAGATGGCAAACTTCTTGGTATTGTAACGGACCGTGATCTCAGGGAAGTATCACCTTCACCTGCTACGACGCTTTCTGTCTATGAAGCGAATTATCTTTTAGACAAGGTATTATTACGTGATATTATGAAGAAAAAGGTACTTACCATCTGTGCCGATGCTACCATTGAAGAGGCTGCACTGATTATGGCGCAACAGAAAATCGGTGGTCTTGTTGTTGTCGATGTAAAGGGCGCTGTCGTAGGGATTATTACGGAGACAGATATTTTTAAATGTTTTGTTGATGTCATGGGGTTGGCTGAAGGAAAGACACGCCTGACCATTGGCGGGGCTGATAAAATTGGTATGGTTCATGAAATTACGGGAATTTTTAAAGAGCTAGACATTAACATTAACAGTATGGTGGCTTTGACTGGTACTGAACAGCAAGGCGAACTCATTATTCGAGCCGATATTCAGGATGTGGAACTCTTGACGAAAAAGTTAGGAGACAAGGGGTATCCTGTGTTGCATATTGCGAAAATTGGCTGAATTTTGACGGCTATGTGGATTTTGTTTACACTCATTTTGCTTTATGCTAATATAATAGAATAGGAACAGACGACCGAAGTAGAAATCGGTGTAGTCGGGATTAGTAGCAGGAATCATTCTGCAGGACCGTGTTACGGTCTTGCACGTGATTCTTGTTGTATTTTTGGAGGGATTCGATGAACGCCAGCGAAGCGGCCCAATTAAAAAAAGGTGCTGCACGACTTTCCGTCATATCCAATACAATGCTTGTATTAACTAAACTTGTTGTGGGGGTTGCAACAGGTGCTATCAGTATTGTTTCTGAAGCTGCCCATTCGGCTGTAGATTTAATGGCAGCACTCATTGCTTTTTATGCAGTGAAAAAATCCAATTTACCCCCTGATCAAGATCATGCCTACGGTCACGGTAAATATGAAAATGTATCTGCTATGGCTGAAGCGCTATTGATTATCGGCGCAGCTCTCTGGATTGTTTACGAAGCTGTTCATAAGTTTTCTTCGGTAGAAAGCCCTGAGCATTTAGGGTACGGCATTGCCGTCATGCTGTTATCTATTCTTGTAAACTATTATGTTACGCGAAAGTTGCTGAAGGTGGCAAAATTAACGGAGTCAGCAGCGCTTGCAGCAGATGCTATGCACCTGCGAGCAGATATTTGGACATCAGTCGGCGTACTTGTGGGGTTGGTCCTCATTCGTGTGACAGGACTAAATGTTCTTGATCCTCTTATTGCGCTCTTTGTTGCAATCATTGTTTTTCGAGCCGGTTTTAAAATGACGAAGGAAAGCTTTTCTGAATTGACGGATGTCTGTTTGCCTGAAAGTGAAGAGCTTGTTATTCAGAAAATTATTCGTGCACACCCTGAGGTGATTACTTTTCACCGCCTTCGGACACGGCGGAGCGGAAGTTATCGGTTGATTGATGTTCATATTATTTTAAATAAGAATATGCATTTAGACAAGGCTCATGGTATTTGTGATCTCTTAGAACAGGAAATTAAGCAGGCTCTCGGTCGATGTGATGTCATTATTCATACAGAGCCTTGTGATTATCATGATGAACTAGGTGCTTGTCCGCTGTTACCACCGGAATCAAGCAAAAACAAGTAACAAGCAGGAGCTTGTTACTTGTTTTTTTTCGGGGAGACTCCGTTTGTTTTTGCTGTGGTTGTGGAAGGTTTTTCCACGGGGAAGGTCCAACGATGAGGACCTTGTACTTTTGGCTTATTGGGTGCGGCTGGACGAATTTCAGTACTTTTTCCTAGCGTTCCGCTTTGGGGACTTGTGGCTTGACCGGGTTTGATACTATCCCGGTACTTTTCCAATGTACGGCGAATGAGTTCCAATTGCAGAATTTGCTCGCCTGTTCGCTGGGGTGTATCACAGAGGGGATTATTGGTAGTGAGGAGGCGGAATAAGTCGACCGGGGCACAGGTTACACTGAGGAAATCGCTTGAAAAAGAAATTTTACATAACAATAAATCAAGGAAAATATCAATTAATGTACCGGCATTATCCATCCGGAGAACGGCGCGCTCAAAGATTTCTTTTGGGACGCCTGGTGTACGTGAAATTTCTTCAGCGGCGCCGACAAGTAAGCGTTGGGATGAAACAAGTACTTGATAGTTTGGCATAACTGCATTAATATCCGCCAGAATGGTATCAATAATACGTTGGGGTGTGGGAAGTGAAGTAGCACTTGAGCATGTTATTGAGTCTGTCTCTGTTGTGGATCCACTGCCTGTCGAGGTTGTTTTTGTTGTCGTGGAAGTTTTTGAAGTTGCCGAAGTCCTAGGGGGGGAACAATCTGCCATCACTTGGCCACCTCATTTCGCATTCAAATCTTAGTACACTATATGTGAAGGTCATGTTCTTTACGACTACGCACAAAGTGGGATGGAAAGGAGGATTTTTTCCTGTCAAAGTGGTAATAGTCATATCAGGAAAGAAGTGATCGATTCCAGTTTTTTTGAATGAATCACAAGGAATGGAAGGGGTCAAAGAAATGTCTGTTGAAGTGGATGCGCGCGGGATGATTTGTCCGGAACCCCTGCTTGCTACGAAAAAGGCACTTGAAGGGATCACAAGCGGTGTGATTACTACCTTAGTTGATAATGAAGCGAGTAAGGAAAATGTAATAAAATTTGCTATTTCCCAGAAATGTAGTGTTGTTGTGGAAGAACAAGACGGCGTATATTCGTTGCGTATAACGAAGCAAGCCTGTCCTATAGATCCCATAGTTACGACAAGTGTTCAAGTAGCTGATACGACTTCGGCATTAGGGAAGTCTGTATATTTAATTACTCATGATTCTCTAGGACATGGGAATGATGAATTAGGTCGTATCTTAATTAAATCCTTTTTTGTAGCTTTGCAAGAAAGTCGCCCCCAAATTCTAATGTTTTTAAATTCTGGCGTCAAACTAGCTGTTCAGTCTTCACCTGTTCTAGCGCATCTTAAGACGCTTGAAGCAGACGGCGTGGAAGTATTGGTATGTGGAACGTGCCTTGATTATTATCAGCTTAAGGACCAGCTTGTAGTGGGCAGCATATCTAATATGTATACCATTGTAGAAAATTTAAACAAGGCTAGTCGGGCCATTACTCTATGAGCAGAAACAGGGATTGTTATGAAGTTATTTTCTAATTATAATCGATTGGTGTCGTTTGTTTCTGTGCATCAAGCTGTTTTAGCTGAAGAAGCATTAAATCAGGCGGGTATTTCTGTCTTGCTTATACCCACGCCTCGAGATCTTGCAATTAGTTGTGGCATGTGTCTGCTTTTTTCGCAGTTAATGGAAGATACAGTTTTTGAAATTTTTTCTAAACAACATATTTTGTGGTCAAAATATTACAGCTGTCAGGCAGAAAGGCGCCTCTATGAAAAATTAGGCGATTATAAAGGAGGATGACGTGGGAGAATTATTACCATCTGCAATGCTTTTAGAACTTGGCAGCCGAATTTTCAGGTTGCTCGCAATTGTTGTATTGACAGGGATTGCTTTGCGCTTTTTAGGCGTAATTATTGATAGTCTGATTATGCCTAAGCCAGGCAGCAAAATGTTTTATTTAGAAGAAAAAAGAGCGAAAACTTTGACAGTCTTACTAAAGAGTATTATTCGTTATACTGTCTATTTTATTGCTGGACTGTCTATTTTGCATGAATTTCAAATTGATACTACATCTATTTTGGCTGGTGCCGGCATTGTGGGGTTGGCTGTTGGCGTGGGTGCTCAGGGTCTTGTGAAGGACACCATTACGGGATTTTTTATTATTTTAGAGGATCAATATTCTGTGGGGGATTATATTACTTGTAGTGACTTAGCTGGAACGGTAGAAGAAATTGGTTTTCGCGTCACAAAACTGCGGGATTCAACGGGTGTGCTTCATATTATTCCTAATGGTTCTATTAATAAAGTGAGTAATCATACACGAGGCTATATGCTTGCTACTGTTCTTGTACCTGTTAATTATGAAGCCGATTTGGATGAAGTCATGGGACTGCTTGATAAGGCTTGTGACGATGTGGGTAGTAACTTTGTGGAAGTCATTGATGGACCACATGTGATGGGTGTCGTTGATTTGCAGGAAGGCAATCTGTTTGTTAAGGTTACAGCTAAAACGGTACCTCTGGAACAAGGACGTGTGGAAACCGCTTTGCGTTATAAAATTAAACAGCTTTTTGAAGAGGCTGGAATTCCTCATCCATTGGCTTGGATAAAGCTGGACGAAAAGAAAAATCGGCTGAGTGCAAAGGAGACAAAATTATGATTGTGCGCTATGATGTTGGTGATGTCGTGAAAATGAAGAAAAATCATCCCTGTGGGGGTAATGAGTGGCAAATTTATCGGACAGGTATTGATTTTGGTATTACTTGCCTGACTTGTGGCCGTAAGGTGATGGTGCCGCGGGTTAAATTTGAAAAAGCTGTGAAGGCCATTGTTCGAAAAACAGCAGAATCTTGATAAGATAAGGTGGAAAGTTGATGAGTACAAATTTAGAAGTCGGTATTGTTGGTTTACCAAACGTAGGAAAAAGTACATTATTTAATGCCATAACCAAAGCCGGTGCGGAGGCCGCTAATTATCCTTTTTGCACTATTGAGCCTAATGTAGGTGTAGTAGACGTGCCTGATGTTCGGCTGGAGAGGCTGTCCGAGATGTTTAAGCCAAAGAAAACAACGCCTACAGCCATGCGGTTTGTCGATATCGCCGGTTTGGTAAAGGGTGCTTCAACAGGTGAGGGACTGGGCAATAAATTTTTAGCTCATATTCGGGAAGTCGATGCGATTGCGCAAGTTGTTCGCTGTTTTACTGATGCGAATGTTACACATGTTGAAGGTGCTTTAGATCCTTTGCGGGATATTGAAATTATTAATACGGAATTGTGTCTGGCTGATTTGGAAACAGTGGAAAAAAGACTGGATCGCGCCAAGAAAATGCTCAAGACAAGCGAGAAGAAGAAAGCTGAGGCTGAGATTGAACTTATGTCGAGGGTGAAGGAAGGCTTGGAAAAGGCTGAGCCTGCTCGTCGACTGGGTTTGAGTGATGATGAAAATATTCTGCTGAAGGAACTTAATTTATTGACATTAAAACCCGTTTTATTTGTAGCTAACTTAGGTGAAGATGAAGTGGCTGCACCGGAGGAAAATCCTTATTACCTCAAGGTTAAAGAGTATGCTTTAGCCGAACAGGCTCAGGTCATTGCTGTATCAGCGAAAGTAGAAGCTGAAATTGCTGAGCTTGATGATGAGGAAGCCAAGCTGTTTTTAGAGGAATTGGGTCTTAAGGAATCAGGTCTCGATAAATTGATTAAAGTGGGCTACGATCTTTTGGGGCTTATGAATTTTTTTACAGCAGGTGAACCAGAAGTTCGGGCCTGGACCATTTGTAAAGGGACGAAAGCGCCGCAGGCAGCAGGCAAGATCCATTCTGATATTGAGCGGGGCTTTATTCGGGCCGAAATTGTTTCATTTGATGATCTTATGGCTTGTGGTTCTAATCATGCAGCAAAAGAAAAGGGCCTTGTTCGGCTTGAAGGCAAGGATTATATTATGCAAGACGGTGACGTCACTTATTTCCGGTTTAATGTCTAAGATTGTCTGAATAAAAATGATTTCTGTTGTTTTTTAGCTGATAGGAATAGGCAGAATGCTTATTATCGTGGTTCAGGTTCAGGAGGTTGGGCTTGATTTTGATAGATAGATAGTCTATACTATATTAGTCAAGGACATGTAAGGTTTTCACAAAGAGAATTTGGAAAACCCTTCCTGCCCCATGGTGGGGCCATTAGTCCAAAGGAGGAGGTGATTTCGTGAGAAAATACGAAGTCGTGTTTATTTTTAAAGTGCTTGAAGAAGAGGCAACAAATACGGTTGTAACCAAATTTGAAAACCTCATTAAAAACAACGGCGGTGAAATCGAGAAGATTGACCGTTGGGGGAAAAAACGTTTAGCCTATGAAATTAAAGATATGACAGATGGTTACTACGTTTTAGTACATTTCAATGCGGAACCGGCAACGGTAAAAGAACTCGATCGTGTGGCTAAAATTACTGAAGAAGTATTGAAGCACATGATTGTTAAAGTAGACGAGAAATAATTAAAGTCAAGGGGATGAAACCATGAATAAGGTTATATTAGTTGGTCGCCTTGCACAAGATCCTGAAGTGCGTTATACGCAGACAGGCAAGGCCGTAGCATCTTTTTCTTTAGCTGTCAATCGCTATGCAGGCCAAGGACAAACCGAGGCAGACTTTATACCCATCGTAGCATGGGAGAAACTAGCCGAAATTTGTGGCAACAATCTTACCAAAGGACAAAGAATATTAATCGAAGGACGTCTTACCATTCGTTCTTATGAAGCGAATGATGGTCAGAAACGTCGTGTTGCTGAAGTAATTGCTCAGAACATGGAGTTCTTGGAGAAAAAGCAGTCACATAGTTCTGCTGAATCAACAGGCGGTAATTCATTTGATGCCAAATCCTTTGGCAAAGAAGTCTTCCCTGAAGAAGAAATACCATTTTAAAAGGGAGGTTATGTAGTGAAGCGCGAAAGAGGCAGAAAGCCAAAGAAAAAGGTTTGTAGTTTCTGTGTTGATAAAATTCAGACTATTGATTATAAAGATGTGCCGAGACTTCGCCGTTATACGACAGAACGCGGTAAGATTTTACCTCGTCGTATTTCTGGTAACTGTGCCAAACATCAACGTCAATTGACAACAGCAATTAAACGGGCTCGTAATATTGCATTACTGCCGTTTACAGCAGAATAATAAATTAAAGGAGAATCAGTATGATTCTCCTTTTTGTTACTTTAAAACTTAAAGATAAGGTTTCATAATAATTAGGCTACTCTAGTATTTGGTGATAAAGTCGTAATTCTTAAAAGTATGGAAGTATAGTGTAAATTACAATCATATATGTAAAATGCCCTCTATATCATCAGCATGAACTGATGTGATGTAGAGGGTGTTTTTTTTTGACATTTTTTAGCACATATTTTTGTCAATATTCAACTTAATGAAATATTAGTCTTTTGTTAACGAAAGCTTAATATGTAATCGAAGGAAACAACTAAGCCTGAGCAGAAACAATCTATGAACTTAAATAAAATGGTAAAAAGCAGGGCTAATCAAATGTTTATGTAAGGGGGATTTAGAATGAGTGAGTTGTTTTCGAATCTTAATTTAGATTGTAATCGTCGTGATTTTATCAAAAAGTCATCGGGTGCAATGGCAGCATTAGCTTTTGCTTCGTTGCCGATTACGGTTCAGGCGGCGCCATTAAGGGTAACTAGTTTGTCACTACCAGAATGTCTCAATCTTGATCCGGTGACGATGGCAAGAAAATCACCTTGTATTCAAGCGGCATATCAGTACATATTAACCGTGGCTAATGAGATTCAAAATGAAGATTTACGTATACGTACGTTGGAAATTTTAAATAATCCCGCGCCAACGTTAATGGAACTTTACCCTGCTTATAGGGAAAAAGAAAGGGTGAAACAACAGTTAGTGTCTGCCGGGTATATAGCTTCCGACGCTCAATATGAAGATTTTTTACCTCCTTATACGACGTTGGAACAATCAGTTATTCCTTTTTATGCGGCACCAGGCAGCGGCTATTATAGTCATCATGCCTATCCGGGTGGATTAGCTACGCATGTTGCTGTTAATGTAAAAGCCTCGCTCGGATTTTTTAATGCTTACAAGGACATTTATTTTTTGCCGATGGATCGGGACATTGTTTTGGGCGCACAATTACTCCATGATCTTCACAAGCCGTGGGTTTTCCAATGGCAGGAAAACGGTGTATCTCGTACGGAATATACGATTGCAGGGACAGGTCAGCACCATATTTTGAGTATTGCGGAATTGATTCATCGTAATTTTCCACCCCAATTAATTGTGGCTCTTGCTTGTGCCCATAATCATCCCGGTACGGACAATGACGAGCATGACGTGGTGAATTGGCTTAAAGCGGCGTCCATTTTAGCTGGAAAAGACCCCGTAGATGTTGGCTTATTGTCGTCGACGGGCAAAACTTTGCCTCTGCCGCGTCGTACAGAAGGTTTTCTTGTCCATCTAGGTGATCATGACTTTGTTTTGGCTGGAGCAGCGTCCAAGTGGATGGTCGCGAAATTGGGCGATATTGCTAAAGCTGAATATTCTTTTACTGAAGCAGATCTTAAGACTTCCCGATTTTATGCTTTTCGTAATTATGTGTTTTCCCAAGTTACTTTGGACCAATTGTACTTGATTTGGACGATAAAAGGAGATGAGGCATTAATCGATATGGTGAAGTCCATCGTGAATGTATAAAAATTAGCCATAGCTGAATGGTGTATGAACAATTTTCTTTCTTGGGAAAGAGGCTTATTGGACTTTTGTTAAGATTTGATTATCAATTGGTTAGGAAGTACCTGCGATGATTGTTTTTTGTCTTGGTGGTTATTATAATGTTATTTAAAAGCGTCAATTTATTCCAAAGGGTGTGAAAAAATGTTTAATTTGGGTATGTCTGAACTTGTATTAATTTTGGTTATTGCTTTAGTTGTTTTTGGTCCTGGTAAGCTTCCTGAAGTAGGGAAAGCTATCGGCAAGGGAATCCAGGAGTTTAAGCAGGCTACGACCAATCCCGGCTCAGAAGCGGTCGTTAAGGCTGAAACCAAGTCTCTTATCAGCGAACCTAAGACACTGGAAGAGCACAAGTGAGGTTTTGGCGATGAAAATAGCGCAGCAGGAAGAAGTTTGTGCTGAGAGTTTTGCCGGGGCTGCAGAGGGCGTCATGTCTCTTGTGGATCATTTGCAGGAATTCAGGCAACGGCTCATTAAAGTCATCATTGCCATCGTGATTGCCAGTAGTTGCAGCTATATTTTTTCAGCCGATATTGTTGCTTGGATGACTCAACCGGCGGGTAAGCTGTATTATATGCATCCTGCTGAGGCTTTTTTTACTTATATGAAAGTTGCTGTTGTTGTTGGTTTCTTGATTACTTTACCTGTGACAATGTATCAAGTCTGGGCCTTCCTGTTACCCGCTTTAAAAAAACGGGAAAAACACACTGCCACCTTCTTCATGCTTGCTTCAGTAGTGCTTTTTGTGCTTGGTTTGGTTTTTGCTTACTTCTTTGCCCTGCCAGCTGGTGTTCGTTTTATGTTAGGCTTTGAAAGTGATAATTTGCAGCCCCTCTTTTCGATTGGTGATTACGTATCTTTTGTCCTGTCTTTTTTGTTACCTTTTGGACTTATTTTTGAATTGCCGCTGTTTATTCTTGTGGCTGCTCACTTTGGTTTGGTTAGTGGTGAGTTTTTGAAAGCCAAACGGAAAGCTGTTTTGGTGTTGGCTTTCATAGTAGGAGCCATCTTGTCACCTACACCGGATATTCTTTCACAGACACTTGTGGCTGTGCCATTGATGGTCCTCTATGAATTGAGTCATTTGATTGTCCGTTATATTTTGCACAAATAAATTTTATTCATTTATTGGGTCTGAATCTTTTCTTGATTTCAGATCCTTTGTGTTTGTTTTCACAGTTTGTTTTAAAAGCTTAAAGATAACTTAACACAATGTTAATTATTAACAAAGCTAGACCGATTATAATGGAGGCGTAAAGTTTGTTCAGTGTATTTGATGAGGAGGGTTAGTGTGGAAGAAAGAAAAAGTCTATTTGAATTGTTTACGGAGCATCAACAGTGTATGAATCGACGGTCTTTTCTTAAAACATGTGGAGCCTCTATGCTTCTAGCTAGTTTGCCTGTAAATATTATGCAGGCTTTTGCTGAAGAAAAGGTTGAAATTCACTCAGGTGCAACGCCAGATCATGTGATGTTGTCGTGGACT
Organism: Pelorhabdus rhamnosifermentans; assembly: GCF_018835585.1. NCBI lineage: Bacteria > Bacillati > Bacillota > Negativicutes > Selenomonadales > Sporomusaceae > Pelorhabdus > Pelorhabdus rhamnosifermentans. The sequence goes on along the minus strand of NZ_JAHGVE010000005.1, from coordinate 223,227 downwards.
ATGGACCCTAAAACAACACAGACGGTTGTTTGGCGTGCCGCAGATAGCAACGCAAAAGGAACAATCCAATGGGTTAAAACAGAAGAATTCAAGCATTCTTCATGGGAGCATGCAGACAAAGCCGTGGCAACGAATGATATTTTACATACTGAATTCGGCGATGTAACCGTTCAATATGCTACAATTGAAGGTTTAAAACCAAGTACTCATTATATGTATCGTGTACAAGACGGAAAAGACTGGAGTGACCCCTGTGATTTTGTTACTCAGCCGTCTGCAAAGCAGCCTTTTAAATTTCTGGTTTTTGGTGATTCTCAAAGCGGATTGCCTAAAAATCCCGAATATGGACCTTGGCGGACAACGATTCATAATGCTTATCAGGCCCATTCGGATGCGGTTTTTTTCATGGTGGTAGGTGATCTTGTTGAGGTGGGACAAGACTACAGACATTGGAACAACTGGTATGCTGCTGCAAAAGATGTAGCTGAGAAAATTCCACATATGGCGGTACCTGGTAATCATGAAACTTATGATGTACCGGAAGAAAATCATTCTGTGAAACCCATTTATTATACCAAGCAAAACAAATTACCTGCCAATGGCCCGGATGCTTTAATCGGACAAGTGTATTCTTTCGATTATGGCGATGTTCATTTTTCTATTTTGGATAGTCAAGCCGATGAAGAAGGGCAATATGTACCAAATATGCTTCAGCTTGAAGCCGAATGGCTTGACAACGATTTGGCAGCAACGAATCAAAAATGGAAAATTGTCTTATTCCATAAAACACCCTACTATAACAAAGCTGTGCGGGCCAATGAAAAGCTAAAAGCAGTGATACTACCTGTTATTGATAAACATCATGTCGATGTTGTCATCAATGGTCATGACCATGGTTACTCTCGTACCTATCCGATATATCAGGATTCTTTTGTAGATAGTCCGGCTCAAGGTACGGTCTATATTGTAGCGGGACGCAGCGGAAATAAATTTTATACCGATTTATCACAAAAAATCTGGGATGCCTTTTTTCATGATCCTCAGGCTGAACCGAATTACCTTGTTGTTGAGGCTATGGGCGATCAATTAGTTATTAATGCTTACACGCAAAGTGGGGAGCTTATTGAGCGGTATAGTATTGATAAAGTCAGTGGGAAGGATTCGCCCTTGACGATGCTTCCTGAACGCTCTCAGCAACCACGGTTGGTTATCTGGGGGAATATGCTTCAAACGCCGCTCCTGAGTGCTGTACCACAAAAAATAGCCGATGCATGGCATGTTCCTTTGCGGGCCTTTTTTGAATTTATTGGTGCTTCCGTCGATATAATGGGTGGAGGGCGAATTGCCGTAAAATATCAAAAAACTAACCTGATTTTCCAGATGAATGATACGCAAGTGATTGTGAATGACCAACCTTCGGTTCTTCAATACCCTTTGGCTACTGTTCAGGGGGCAACGCTTATTGCCGCAGAAGATTTAAAAAAATTACTAGGCTTTGGTTATCGCTATGATGCTAAATTGAATATGCTATTTTTGGCAAAATAAACGATTTTTTCAAAAAAAGCTCGCACCACTTTTTTAGAGTGGCACGAGCTTTTTTGTTTATTATTCTATTGTAATTTAAATACAGCAACAATTTCTTTTAAATCGATAGCAAATTGTGAGAGCGTATGACTGGATGCGGCAATTTCCTGGATGGCTGCTGTTTGTTCTTGTGTAGCAGCTGATACGGTTTGAGTATGGCTGGATGTTTTTCCACTGGCTGTTGTAATGGCCTCCATGGATCTAGCCACCTGTGAACCATCTCCAGCAATTTGCTGAATGGAAGCAGAAATTTCTTGTACTTGCTTGAGGGTTTCCTGAGAAACGGTAGTAATTTTTTTAAAGATGTCACCAGCGAGATCGACAGCTTCCTTCCCTGCATGTACTTCAATATTTTGATCATTCATAGCTGTTACGGCATTATTTGTATCAGACTGTATTTCAGCGATAAGTTCAGCAATTTGTTTGGCGGCTGCTTGTGACTGTTCGGCAAGCTTGCGCACTTCTTCAGCAACGACAGCAAAACCACGGCCTTGTTCACCCGCGCGAGCCGCTTCAATTGCTGCATTTAAAGCGAGTAGGTTGGTTTGACTGGCAATATTCGAAATGGTATCGATAATTTGACCAATTTCTTGCGAGCGTTGTCCTAAATTCGTGACAACACCTGTTGATTTTTTTACAGCACTTTCAATATTATTCATTTGGGTAATGACGTTTTCAATGGTCTCTTTGCCATTATCGGCAGCTCCAGCTGTTTCCTTCGAACTTTGTGCTGCTGTGGAGGAGGCGGTTGCAACTGCGTTAATACTCAGCGTCATTTTTCCCACGACACTTGTTGTTGCGTGAATTTCTTGCGTTTCGTTTTCGATCGTATTAGCAATATTTGTTATCGATTGAGCTACTTGTGTAGCGGCTTGCGCTGATTGTTCAGAACTATCTGTTACTTGTTGAGAAGAATCAGATAATTGTTCGGCATGAAGCAGTACCTGGGCTGTAATACGGCGCAGTTCGTCAATGGTTTGATTAACGGCGTCTGCTAGCTGGCCGAGTTCATCAGAGGTTTTGAGTGATAGTCTTTGTGTTAAATCACCGTTACCTAATTTTTTTACTACGTTCATAATATGAAATAATGGTTGGAGCATTTTTTTTAACAGGTGCCATGATAGGAAGGATAAAATAAGTAGCAATACAATTAAAATAAGTAATGAAGAAGTGAAGCTGTGATAGAAGCTTTCAAAAAGTTCTTGCTTGGGGATGTTTACCATAACTGACCAACCTGTTGATTCGATGGGATTTAAGGCAATGGCCTCTTTTGTACCTGCTTCATTTGTAATTTCAGCAGTTGTAGATTTAGCTGTTTTCATTAAATTTTGCACATCGGCTTGAATGGGCTTTCCATCTAATACGAGTTGTTCATTCTTGTGTGCCACATATTTTCCTGATGGTGCAATAATGCTGGCATAACCTGTCTTTCCAATAAGTGTCTGACTAATCATGGCTTGCAAATAATTTACTTTTACACCTTGAATGAGCACACGAAAGACATGGTTTTCTTTATCTTTAATCGGATAGGCAAAAACGATACTTGCCTGCCCGGTTGAATTGGAAATAAGAACATCACTGATTTGCGGCTGTCCTGTGGCCATAACGGCTTTAAAATAGTCACGATCAGCTCGTGTGGAGTGGAGTTGCTTGGCGTCAAATGGATACAAGTTGATAACGGAGCCTTGGGCGTCAGCAACCATTAAGCTATAAACACCTGGAATGGTCTTAGCATACCCGGCGAGTTCTTGCTGGGCGGCATTATAATCATTACTGGCAATGAGGGGATTTTCAGCGATTGCTTGACCCGAACTTATTAAACAGGAAGTGTAGGCGTCTACAGCATGTGATAATTGAGCCGACTGATTCCTTAGATTTACTTCATTATCGCGGTAAATGGAATTGTAAAGACTGTACAGATTTGTGCCGCTAAGTAAGATGCCTGTAGCTGTAATCATACCGATGAACAGTACAATGAGTTTTGTTCTAATACTTGTTTGGCTTAAGTGTAAGAATTTCATAATACATCAGACTTCCTTTCTGTAAGTAGAGGTAAATGAAATAGTTCTTATTTGTTGTATTCCAGTTTGTTTTTCTTTTTCCTGTATATAGCAAGAAAAAAGACTGATATTTCAAAATCTGGTTTTATGACCGTTGTGACTGAAAAGCTGTTCTCTATGTACGATGAGGCCCTAGCCTAAGGCACGCTATATAGGCAGTAATAATATTTCCGGAAAATAACATTAGGTTATATAGCCTATGTCTGCTTTATGACAGGTGTCATATTTTAGTAACTAGTACGCTGAAAGCGCCAGTTACTGGAACTTTTTATTGTGGCATCATGAATTGTCAGCGGGGAAAAATCCAATAGTTGCTCTGCTGCCAAATAGTGTTTATAATTAATCTCAATAAGCGATTCTTTTCTTCCTTTTGTACTTTTTCAGAGCTGTTAAGTAAGTAGCAGGAAAGCTATTCTTAAGGTTAGAATAATAGTAGTAACTATTTTGGGGAAGCATTGTGTTACACAGGGAGGAACTTTTGTGTTTACACCTGAATCAGATTTGCTGAGCAAACTCAAATTAATGGAGCGGCTCAAAGCGCAGCTTGTTATTGGCACGGGTCAAGTGTTTGAAGCCCTTGCTGATTATGGAGAAAAATCTTTGTTAGATGCTTTAGCTAATTTGGCTATTACTGTCTATGTACTTGCTAGACGGCTCGGTATCGATTTTGCTTCGCTTGAAGCGGATATGCTAACGAAATTAAGGCAATCAGGCAAGCGTGACAGTCAACTTGAAAAGCTATTTGGTGATTATAGCCAACTTGAGCGTTATTTAAAACAGAAGAGGTGAATTCATGAGTTCTCAGTCTCGTTCAGTAACTCCCATGGTAGAAGGGGGGATTCTTTCTGCTGTAGCGATAATTTTCGCCTTTATTAGCGCTTACTTGCCTGTTATTGGTGCATTTATCAATTTTATATGGCCTGTTCCGATTATTTTGCTTGGCGTAAGGCATGGCTATCGTTATAGTGTAATGGCCACAGTTGTGGCAGGATTGCTCATTGCCTTATTAATGCATCCTATGCAAGCTGTAACTGTTGTTGTTGGGTTTGGTCTTATTGGTATTGCCTTAGGTCATTCTTTCCGAAACAACCATTCACCAGTAAAGACTATCTTTATTGGTTCAGTGGCCTCGCTTGTATCAAAAATTGCCGTGCTTGCCATTACTGCCGCTGTGATGGGTTACAATCCCCTTAGTATGGAAACAGAATCTTTTCAAGCAGCCATCAGTCAAGTACTTGATTTTTATCGGTCCGCGGGCTATAGTGAGGAAGATTTAGCTAAGACAGCCCAGACCATGACAACTATTGTGGATATTGTGAAAGTGATTTTTCCAGCCGGATTTGTCTTGGCATCTTTTTTTGATACATTTTTTAATTATTGGCTGGCTAAGAAAGTACTAAAAAGACTGGGCTATAGCTATTCCGCTTTTCCTCCTTTTCGTCAGTGGTGTTTGCCACGATGGGTTGTGGTAATCTTTTTAGTCGGACTTGCCATGCTGTTGTTTGGCAAATCGAATCAGAATGACTTAATTTATAATATCGGCATGAATATTGAAGTATCAGGCAGTGTGCTGCTTCTTATACAGGGATTGGCGTTATTTTACTACCTTGCCGAGAAATACAATTTGTCAAGATTTGTACGGGGGATTATACTAGTCTTAATACTAACAAACGGTCTTTTTACGCAGATTGTTATTATTGTTGGAGCTTTTGATGCTGTTGTCGATTATAGGCAACTGCGATTGCTCCGTCTGAAGTAAACTGGAGGGTTTGGTATGTCACAAGGCCCATCTTCTTGGTTTGATACAAGGATTTATCTTGCTGTAGCAGCAGCGCTACTTGCAATCATCCTGTTTTATAACCAGTATGTTGCAGTGCTGGGAGCTGTTTTACTCTATGCTCTGTATTGTTATGGTAGGGAAAGACATCTCGAACGGCAACATGCACTTGCAGTTTATATGGAATCCATGACTGGACATATCGATGAAGCTTGTCTTTACGCTCTTCAGGGGCTGCCTGTAGCTATTGCCCTTATTGATGAAGAGGGATTGATTCATTGGTGCAATCATGTTTTAACAGAGTGGTCCAATAATCAAGGCCGGGCTGGCGAGAATATTTTCGATTTTTGGCCAGATTTGCCTGTGGATCGTCTGAAAGATAACGCAGGTTCCTTTATTTTTGCCGTGGATAACAAGAAATATCATGTGCAGTATCGTATTACTGGAGAAGGTGACAGGCCACTTAGATTGTTTTATCTGACAGATATTACAGAAACTGAGATACTTCGCACGAAGGTGCGCGATTTAATGCCTGTTTTCGCTTATATTCAAATTGATAACTATGTTGACGTACTCAAAGGTTTGAATGAAACACAAAAAACGGCTATTCTAGCTGAAGTGAATCAAAAACTTGTCGAGTGGATGACGGAACTCAATGGGTTTTTAAAGAAATACAGTGAAGAACTTTATATCGGTGTATTTAATCATCACGCTCTAGAAAAGTTGCTTCAGGATCGCTTTGATATTTTGGATAAGGTGCGGGATATTCATGGCGGAAATAAAATCCCATTGACATTAAGTATGGGTGTTGCTGCCGATGAGTCGTCTATTGCAGCTCTTGATCAAAGAGCGCAAGCGGGTCTGGATTTGGCTTTGGGCCGTGGCGGGGATCAGGCTTCTGTTCATATTGCAGGAAAAATGCAATTCTATGGAGGTAAGACCAAAGCGGTTGAAAAAAATACTCGCGTCAAGGCTCGGATTGTGGCGCAGGCAATTCGTGACACCATTTCGGATGCTGAGCTTGTGCTTGTTATGGGTCACTTAGCCGAAGATTTTGATTCGCTGGGAGCGGCGTTGGGTGTTGCAAAAATGGCGCGTATTTTAAACAAGCCTGTTCATATTATTATGAGTCCTACGAGTTTAGCTGTGAATAAGTTAATGGATCTTGTGCCGGAATATAAAGAGTATGAAAACTTACTGATTACGCCGGAACAAGCATCTGCGCTCATTATTCCTCATACCTTAGCGTTCGTTGTTGACACGCATCGTCCGGAAATGACGGCAGCGCCAGATGTTTTAACAAAGGTTTCCAAGACCATTGTCATTGATCACCATCGGCGCAGTGAATCTTTTATTCGTAATTCCCTGTTAGTTTATTTGGAGCCTTCTGCTTCTTCTACAAGCGAGCTTGTAACAGAACTACTCATGTATTTTGATGATAATGTTGATTTAACCCGTTTGGAAGCATCTGGTCTTTATGCGGGAATTATTGTTGATACGAAGCATTTTACTGTGCAGACAGGTGTTCGAACTTTTGAGGCGGCTTCTTATCTCAGGCGTAGCGGGGCGGATCCTTCTATTGTTCGTCATCTCTTCCGCATGGATTTTGAGTCCATTCGTTCCCGTGCCCTGATCATGAATAATACAGAAATGTATCCTGGCGGTATTGTGATTGCCATCTGTCCCGATAACATTAAAGAGGCACAGGTTGTTGCCGCTCAGACGGCAGATCTGCTGCTTAGTATTGAAGGAGTGAATGCTAGTTTTGTGCTGATCAGTGGCGACGATGGCGTTGGCATTAGTGCTCGTTCGGAAGGTGATATTAATGTACAACTCATTATGGAAGCACTCGGCGGCGGTGGTCATCAACTTGTTGCCGGAGTTAAAGTAAAGGGTTTTACAGTAGATGAAGTGAAAAGTAAGTTATTAACTATTGTTGATCAATATTTGGAGGAGAGTGAATCACATGAAATTAATTCTACAACAAGAAGTGAAAAAACTTGGTAATAAGGGTGATATTATAGATGTATCTGAAGGCTATGCCCGCAATTTTTTATTACCGAAAAAATTAGCTGTTGTGGCTACATCTACAAACGTCAATTCAGCTGTGCAGAAGAAGGCGGCAGAAGAAAGAAAATCGCAGCAGTTGCTTGATGAAGCGAAGGTGATGGCGGCACAGCTCACGAAAGTGAGTGTTACTGTGGAAGCCAAGCTGGGTAACGGTGGTAAACTTTTTGGTTCTATTACAGCACAGGATGTGGCGGATGCTTTAAAAAAACAATATAATATTGAACTAGATAAACGAAAAATTGAAATGAAAGATCCTGTTAAGAGTTTAGGTGTTTATCAAGTAACCGTGAAAATTCACGCCGAAGTAACTTCTCAAATTGAAATGAAAGTCGTGGCAAAAGCATAAACTCTCCGGCCCGTGTTTGATGTTTATACTAGAGAGGAATACACTATGAAAAATTTTTTTAAGAAACTTGTTCACAAAATGCCGTTTACAGATAAGATGAGTGAAGGCGATCAATTAAAACGCCAAGTGGCATCGCTTTATCAGCTCTATTCCGGGATTATTGGTACCGATCATGTTGTTTTAAAGGCAGGAAAACTCGATGCCTTATCACTCATGGGAAGTGAAGATATCCGGGAAAGAGTACTGGCATTACAAAAGTTAGTTTACGAAGATCCTACGCTGGAGCAGCTTCCAACGCTTGCGGAAATTCCGGAAATTTTAGGTCAGCTTGAAGATGAATTAGCAGATCTCATGGCGCGTCGCGTTGTGGAAGAGCGTATTGAGAAAAAAATTGCTGACAAGATGGAAGAACGTCATCAGGAATATGTGCAAGAAATAAAGATGCAGGTTATTAAAGATGAAAAAAATGTGGAAAACCCCCAAACCCTTAAAAAATACGCGCAACTTGAAAAACTTGAGTCGGTTAAATTGACGAAATCCCTGATGGAATTAGTCAGGCCGACGACCCTCGCTGAAATCGTCGGGCAAGAACGTGCCATTGAGTCGCTAAGATCTAAGCTGGCATCGCCGTATCCTCAGCATTTAATACTCTATGGACCACCTGGTATTGGTAAAACAACGGCTGCGAGGTTAGTGCTGGAAGAAGCTAAAAAGTCTACAGTAACTCCTTTTCGTACTGAGGCTCCTTTTATTGAAGCCGATGGCACAACACTCCGCTGGGACCCCCGTGATATGACAAATCCTCTCTTAGGTTCTGTCCATGATCCGATTTATCAGGGAGCCAAACGAGACTTAGCTGAAGGCGGTATTCCTGAACCTAAGCCAGGCATGGTCACAGATGCCCATGGTGGTATTTTATTTATTGATGAAATTGGCGAAATGGATGCCATGCTACAAAATAAGTTACTGAAGGTCTTAGAAGATAAGCGCGTTTTTTTTGATTCCGCTTACTATGATCCCAGTGATGAGAATGTACCGAAATATGTTCAGAAGCTGTTTAAAGAGGGGGCACCGGCCGATTTTATCTTAATTGGAGCTACAACACGTGAAAAGTATGATATTAGTCCAGCTCTTCGCTCGCGTTGCGCCGAAATTTATTTTGAGCCCTTAACTCCCAAAAATATTGAGGAAATTGTTTATAATGCAGCTAAGAAACTGGCTGTTGCCATTGAGCCTGAGGTACCACGTATTATTAGTGAGTACACCATTGAAGGTCGCAAAGCGGTCAATTTGTTGTCCGATGCCTACAGTTTGGCTCTTTATCAACATCAGGGGCAGACAGAAAGTATGATGATTACAGCCGCTGATATTTATAAAGTGACACAAGTTAGTCGTCTGAGCCCCTATGTGAATAATAAGGCTTCCAAAACGGGTCAAGTTGGCCGGGTCTTTGGGCTGGGTGTTGCTGGTTATTTAGGGTCTGTCATTGAAATCGAAGCCGTTTCTTTTCCTGCTAGCGAAAAGGGGAAGGGCAGTATGCGTTTTAATGAAACAGCTGGCAGCATGGCTAAAGATTCTGTGTTTAATGCCGGAGCTGTCGTGCGAAAAATTACGGGCGAAGATGTGTCGAACTATGATATTCATGTCAATGTCATTGGCGGGGGAAATATTGATGGTCCTTCAGCAGGTACGGCCATTCTTTCCGCCATCATTTCAGCGATTACAGGTCGGAAAGTTCGGCAGGATGTGGCTGTAACAGGTGAAATTAGTATTCAAGGGCAAGTAAAGGCAGTTGGCGGCGTATTTGAAAAAGCCTATGGTGCCAAACAGGCCGGTATTACGACCCTCGTTATTCCAAAAGAAAATCAAAAAGATCTTGCACAAGGGCACTTGGGCTTGGATATTCGTGCTGTTGATACGGTAGAAGAAGCCATTGCTATTTTGTTTGAAGAAAGTAGCGTGGTAAGTGCGTAGTGAGATAGCACAGGGAGGAACCAAACGTGATTGACCGAGTACCCCCGCAAAACGTTGAGGCAGAGCAGTCTGTTATTGGCGCAATGCTGATAGAAAGAGAAGCTATTTCTAAAGTTGCTGAGTTTTTGCAACCGGAAGATTTTTATCGTGAAGCCCATCGGCTTATTTATACGACTATTTTGGACTTGTTTAATAAAAATGATGCCGTTGACATGGTGACAGTAACGGAAAATCTACGTAAAGTAGATAAGCTTGAAAGTGTCGGTGGTATTTCTTATATTACGTCTTTGGCCAATAGTGTACCGACAGCAGCAAATGTTATCTATCATGCCCGTATTGTGGAAGAAAAATCTCTTCTCAGGCTGCTCATTAATGCAGCTACGGAAATTGCTGGCATGGGATATGAAGGTAGTGAAGATGCGGCGCAGATACTCGATCAGGCAGAACGTAAAATTTTAGAAGTATCCGGTCGGAAAATGGGCCATGATTTTACGCCCATTAATACCATTGTTATGGATGCCTTTAATAAAATTGAGCTGCTCTATGCTTCGAAAGGCGGTATTACAGGTCTTCCTACGGGGTTTAAGGATTTAGATCGCCTTACTTCCGGATTGCAGCCTTCTGATCTTATTTTAATTGCAGCTCGCCCCAGTATGGGTAAAACGGCTTTTGTCTTGAATATTGCGCAGCATATTGCCATTAAGGAAAAGAAAGCGGTTGCCTTTTTTTCCTTGGAAATGTCCAAAGAACAGCTTGTTCAGCGTATGCTTTGTGCTGAGGCACCTATTGATGCTCAGCGGCTGAGAATCGGTGAATTGGAAGAAAATGATTGGACGAAACTTGTTCGGGCATCTGATCGTTTATCGGCGGCGCCTATCTTCATTGATGATACCGCAGGCATTACGGTGCTTGAAATGCGTTCTAAGGCTAGGCGCTTAAAAATCGAGCATAATTTGTCGCTTATTATTATCGATTATTTGCAACTCATGCAGGGGAGTTCCGGCAGTGGACGCAGTGAAAACCGTCAGCAGGAGATTTCAGAGATTTCCCGTTCACTAAAGGCTCTGGCTCGCGAGCTTCATGTACCTGTGATTGCTCTTTCGCAGCTTAGCCGAAGTGTAGAATCCCGTCAGGTTAAAAAGCCTATGCTGAGCGATTTACGTGAGTCTGGTTCACTTGAGCAAGATGCCGATATTGTGGCTTTCCTTTATCGTGAGGATTATTATGACCCTGAGACGGAAAAGAAAAATATTACGGAAGTCATTGTAGCGAAACATCGTAATGGACCTGTAGACAGCATTCAGCTCTTTTTCCATAAGCAATGGACGAAATTTGTGGATCTTTCAAGACAAACACCGAGTTAATAACGGGGCCGTTAGGCTCTGTTATTTTCTTTTTTTTTTTGTAAAAGTGTAATTTTATCTTGACGATGTATTTATTTCTGCATATAATGTCTATAACAAGTGTATAGAGTCAAAGGTAATGATAGAAAGAGTAGTTATGTGTATTCATTCAGAGAGCTAGTGGTTGGTGTAAACTAGTTGAGGAGCATAATGAAGTTCCTTCTTGAACTGCGAGCTGAAATTAATAGTAGGCTTGAACGGTTTACCGCCGTTAAAGGTCAGAGTAGGTTTATTTTCATCAACTAGGGTGGTACCGCGATATTTTCGCCCCTTTATCGCAGGTGCTATTTTTTTTGGTTAAATAAATCAATTTTGGGTGGTACCACGATTTGATCGTCCCTTTTTGGGGCGATTTTTTTATTCTTATATCCGGAATAAGAGTAAATAACGATCACTATTTTAGGAGGGTTCACGATGAATATTCCCTTGTTAATTGTTGCTTTATATATTATTGCTTTATTCTTTATTGGTCTTTATGGTCATCGTCGTACAAAAGGCAGTACAGAAAACTATGTTTTAGCTGGTAGAAGATTGACGACACCACTCATTACCGTTTCTATCGTTGGATTGGCTATTGGCGGTGCCTCAACGATTGGTGTGGCTGAGCAGGCCTATCAAGTGGGCCTGTCTGCTGGATGGTATACAGCGGCTTGGGCGGCAGGTGCGATCACGATGGGGCTTTTATTGGCGAAAAAATATCGTCAGCTTCATATTTCCACCATTCCCGAGTTGCTTGGTAAATACTATGATAAAAAGGGCGTGATCGCTGGTGTTATTTGTCAGATATTCATTCAATTGATTATTACTTCCTTGCAATATATTGCTGGGGGAAGTATTCTTCATGCCTTACTGCCGAATGTTTTCGATTTTCAAACAGGCATGATTACAAGTGCGATTGTGTTTATCAGTGTGACTTTTGTGGGGGGGATGTGGTCCGCAAGCCTTTCAAACCTTCTCCATATTGTCCTTATTTACGTGGGGATTACCCTTGCAACAATTATTCAAGTAGGAACATCAGGTGGATTGACAGCCATGGCGCAGCAACTGCCCGCAGATATTCCTTATTTTGATTGGTTTCAAGGCGTGGGTTGGCAGCAAATTGTCAGTTGGTTTGCTGTCATGATTACAGTTAATCTTTCCTTGCAGAGTATTGTTCAAATTTCACTCGGCGCCAAAGATACACGCACCAGCCGTAATGGCTTTTTATGGGGTGGCTTGATGATGATTCCTGTCGGTTTTCTTTGTGCCTTGCTAGGGATTGCCGCCAAGGTACAGTTCCCTGAAACAACAGGTGCGCTGGCCTTGACCCAAACGATTATGACGCTCAATCCTGTTTTAGCCGGATTGACGCTTGCTGCTCTCTGGTCTGCTGATATTTCAGCGGCATCCAATCTTCTTTTAAGTGCAGCGACGCTATTTTCACAAGATGTTTATAAAAAGTCGATTAACCCGGCTGTAAGTGAGCAGAAATATTTACTCATAACCAAGTTATCTGTCGTAATTTTTGGGTTTATGACTTTCGTGTTAGCTTTAACTATTAGTGGGATTATTAAAACCTTAATGGTCGCCCTCAGCTTGACGGCAAGCTTTAGTGTGATAGTGCTATTTACAATTTATGCACCTAAAATGTGCTCCAAGTCAGCGGCCTTTTATACGATTGTGGCCGGAGTCGTGACGCTTATTTTGTGGCAGACAGTACCGCAAATTCGGATTTTCCCCCATGTAATCTTTTTAGAATGGCTCGTATGTTTGGGTACCTTTGTGGGTGTTCATGTGCTTGAAGGAAAATCCGCTGTTGCCTTGGACACTGAAGAGTCATTGGGATAAAAAGATCGAAAGAATAGCAATTCGGGGTTGACAGATTCTTTTATTGTCGTGTATACTTGTAACTACATTACGAAGTTACATTTTATTGGATCAATGAATTGCATAGTGTGAATGAAAAGTTGTGATGGAGATATTTGTATAGCATCTGTTTCAGAGAACCGGTGGTTGGTGTGAACCGGTAGCAGAAATATATAATTGATCACTCCTGAACTGCAAGGCTGAAGTTTGTAGTAGGCCGCGCCGGAAACAGCTCCTTGTGAGTGCAACCGTTATATTGCTAGGGTTGTTAGACCTGATGAGAGATGTATGAGCTTTTTATTATTCGCTCATATGAATAAGGGTGGTACCGCGAGATTAACCTCTTGCCCCTTGATTAGTTCAAGGAGGTAAGAGGTTTTTTATTGTTTAAATTTCATTATCTACCTAATGGAGGGATTTAAGAATGAATGTATTAGAAAAAGGTGCAAAATTTATTTGTGAGAAGTTTACTTTGTGGATTATTGTCTTTTCTGTTCTTGCCTATGTAGAACCGGAGCCATTTAAGCCCATTGTTCCTCATATTTCTTATTTACTTGGTCTTATTATGTTAGGCATGGGTCTTACCCTGTCATTCGATGATTTTAAATTAGTTTTTAGTCGTCCCAAAGATGTTTTATATGGTGTGGGTTTCCGCTATTTAATTATGCCTTTTGTAGGTTTTTGTGTGGCGAAAGTACTTGGTTTGCCGCCAGCTCTTGCAGCAGGTGTTGTATTACTTGGCACCTGTCCAAGTGGAACAGCATCGAATGTGATGTCTTTTATAGCTAAAGGAGACACGGCCTTATCGGTCACTGTTTCGAGCGTAAATACCATTTTGGCGCCTGTCCTTACGCCCTATATGTTTTTGCTATTAGCGGGAACTTTTATTCCCATTAATGTAACCGTCCTGTTTGTTGAAATTGTCAAAATTGTTCTGTTGCCTGTTGCGACGGGTGTTGTATTAAGGATGCTCTTGCGTTCGGTAGTAGAAAAGGTCAGCAAAGTTGTTCCGGCAGTTTCGGTTGTTCTGATTATTACTATTTTAACATCTGTTGTGGCGGTTAATGCCAGCCGCTTGGCGACAGTCGGATCTATTTTGCTCTTAGCAGTGTTTTTGCATAATGGTATTGGGTTATTATTTGGCTATGGTGCTGCTCATGGTGTACGTATGGGCGAAAAAAAGGCACGGGCTCTCACTTTTGAAATTGGCATGGAAAATTCCGGATTGGCTGTTGCCTTGGCCATGGTTCATCTTGATCCGATGGCCGCCCTTCCTGCTGCTCTATGTAGTATCTGGCAAAATATTAGTGGCAGCTTACTTGCAAGCTATTGGGGTACGAAGGATGAGCCAGTAGCAGAAGGCGCGCCTGTTTTGGCTAAATCAGAAAACTAAGTGTCATGATTATTGTTAAGAAAGTAGGCGTTTGTTGTGAAAAAGATAGTATTCAATTATGGCGACTCTGTTATGGAGGCAGAGATAAGTGAAGAAAAAGTGTTGCAAGTCATTACAGGTAGCCCTGTTGAAGTAACAAAAGGGGAAGATGAAATTATTCTTGATGCTTTGCGGCATCCTATTGGCAGTGCTCGTCTGAAAGAATTGGTTCATGCCGGTGAAACTGTGTGTGTCGTGATCCCTGATGCAACACGTACTTGGCAAAAGACAGATAAATATTTATTTCGCATTGTAGAAGAACTACATGCCGGCGGTGTAAAAGACGAGGATATTCTGTTTATCAGTGCTCTTGGATCACACCGGAAACAAACGAAAGAAGAACATCGCTCGCTCCTAGGTTCGGTTTTAGCTGATCGCTTTGACGTAGTCGACCATGATTGCTATGACAAGGAGAACCTTGTTTATTTAGGTGAAACAACCTATCATACACCTGTTTATGTCAATAAGACAGCGATGTCCTGTGATCATATCGTCATTACAGGCGGGATTGTTTACCACTTTCTTGCTGGGTGGTCAGGCGGAAAAAAATACATTCTTCCTGGGATTTCTTCTTATGAAACCATTATGGCCAATCATGCTTTATCACTTAATGATACACTGGGGGAAGGGGCTGATCCTGATGTACGATCCGGTTATGTTCAAACGAACCGTCTTCATTTAGATATGGTTGAGGCCGCCAGCTTTGTTCGTCCTACTTTTATGTTTAATGTTGTGATGGGACCTGATGGCAATTTGGCAGGTGCTGTAGCCGGGCATTATTTAGATGCGCATGCCGCAGGACGTAAACTCGTTGATGCGATTGACGGCGTGCCGATTTCCGAAAAGGCCGATTTAGTTGTTGCATCAGCAGGTGGCTATCCAAAGGATATTAATTTATATCAATCCATTAAAACGGTAATTAATGCACGCGAAGCAGCGAAACCGGGTGGTACGTTGATTGTTATGACACAATGCCGCGAAGGGTTGGGTGGTAACGCTGAAGTACAAGATATGATTTTAAATTATGATACGGTATTGGAGCGGGAAAAGGTTCTTCGCAAAGATTATAGTATTTCAAAATATGTGGGTTATTATTTTTGTGAAACAGCTGAAAAATTTGACTTTATTTTAGTATCTGATCTTGATCCAAAATTACTGAGAAAAGCCGGAATTACTGTCGTGAAGACCTTAGCTGAAGCCTTAACGATGACTTATCAGAAACGAGGCAGAGACTTAACAACTCATTTGATGCCGCATGCAGCAAATACTTTGCCAAAACTTTCATAGCAGCTATTTTATAAAGAATATAGCACAGAAAAAGTGTAGCAGCCTATTGCTTTGATACGGTAATAGGCTGCTACACTTTTTACTGCACAAGGTAACGTTAATATGTGGATTGACAAATCCGTAAAAGGCAGATACAATAATCTTATCGATACTGATAATCATTATCAGTTATTTGCTTCATGGAGCAAGGTGATTAGCTCGCTTGCTGCATTGCCAATCATCATTTTATTAGTGCCGCTGAGAAAAACAGCATTGAATTATTTTGAAGAAAAAAAGGAGCGATAATCATGGTTAAAGCTTTGAATCAATTACGTTCTGGCGAACAGGGAAGGGTTAATAAAATAATCGGAACAGGCGTGATACAAAGGCGACTGCTTGATATGGGCATTACACCAGGCACAGCAATTCAGGTTCAAAAATTTGCGCCACTCGGTGATCCCATGGAGATTAAGGCCAAAGGATTCAATCTCTCGCTACGCAAGGCGGAAGCTGAAAGTATCCAAGTCGATGTAGCCTTATAAAGTGATTATAGGAGGAGTTATTATGCCGCTAGTTATGGCGAAATCTGGAGAAGCTTTTACAGTTTCCTCACTTGAGGGTCCTCATGAACTACGGATGCGTCTCGTTAATTTGGGGATTTTTCCTGGTGCAATCATCCAAATTCTTCAACGTACATCATCGACAGTATTACTCAAGGTTCAAGATACGCGGCTGATGATTCAGCAAGGTATGGCTTGTCAGGTTTATGTAAAATAGATATTTTTTACGGTTAAAAGTCAGGAAAAACTAACTTTAAAGTTAAAGGAGCGAAGATATGGAAGCGAAAAAACTACGAATTGCCCTTGCCGGGAATCCTAATTCGGGTAAAACAACGATTTTTAATAATTTAACAGGGTCCAGACAACACGTGGGGAATTATTCCGGAGTGACTGTTGAAAAAAAAGAAGGAACTCGCAGGTTTAAGGAATACGATCTTTTGCTAGTCGATTTGCCTGGTACTTATAGTTTAACGACGTATTCGCCTGAAGAAGTTGTTGCACGCGATTTCATTGTTCAGGAAAAACCGGATGTTGTCGTCGATATTTTGGATGCGGCCAATTTGGAACGGAACCTTTATTTAGCTGTTCAGCTGTTGGAATTAGAGCGGCCCTTTGTTTTGGCCCTCAATATGGTTGATGTGGCAGAATCACAAGGGCTGATGATTCAGGATAAGATTCTGGCTGAAAAACTGTCTGTGCCAGTAGCACGGATGATTGGTAATCGTGGCGAAGGTACTGAGAGAATGCTAGAATCTGTCGTACAAGCCGCGCAGCAGAGTGCAAGGTCTTTTTCTATCGACTATGGAAAAACCATTGAAGAGCCGATTCAAGAATTAGTAAACCAGCTGAGCGCTTTAAGTCAGGATTTAAAATATCCGATACGGTGGATGGCGCTAAAATTATTGGAAAATGATCAAGATATTATGGGGCGTATTCAAAATGTAGCGGGCGGGCCGGCCATCATAGCCCATGCCAAAACATTGCGAGAAACGTTGCAAAAAGATTTCGATGAAGATCCGGAAATGACCATTGCTACTTTGCGTTATCAGTTTGTTGGGGACCTATATCGCCAGGCTGTTTCAGGAAGACCGGAACATGCAGTGACGCTGTCTGATAAGATTGACAAAGTTTTAACCAATCGTGTTTTGGGTATTCCCATCTTTTTAGGAATGATGTGGATCGTATTTACCCTAGTGTTCACCGTGGGGAAGTATCCGCAAGATTGGCTTGCACAGGGAATTAAGGTTGGGAGTGCTCTCGTCGGTCAAGCTTTACCTGAGGGCGATTTAAAATCACTTATTGTTGATGGAATTTTCGGCGGTGTTGGCAGTGTCATTTCATTTTTGCCGCTTATTTTAATTTTATTTTTAGCCATTTCATTATTGGAAGACACAGGCTATATGGCGCGGGCGGCTTTTGTCATGGATCGTATTATGCGTAAGGTTGGACTGCATGGAAAATCTTTTATTCCCTTGTTACTAGGATTTGGTTGCGGCGTTCCGGCCATTATGGGAACGCGGACACTTGAAAATCCTCGCGACAGGTTAGTAACGATTTTAGTTTCACCGCTTATGAGTTGTAGTGCGCGGTTACCTATTTATAGTGTCTTAATTGCTGCATTTTTTCATGACGATGTTGCCGGAAATGTCTTATTTTCTATTTATTTGTTAGGAATTGTACTGGCTATTTTAATGGCGCGTATTTTTCGGTCGGTCTTATTTAAAGGTGTAACAGAGCCGTTTATTATGGAACTCCCGCCTTATCATCTGCCAACAATCAAGAGTGTTTTCATTCATATGTGGGAACGTAGTGTTCTGTATTTGAAAAAAGCGGGAACAATTATTTTAGCTGTCAGTATTATTATGTGGTTCTTGACGAATTTCCCGAGCAATGTGGAGTATTCAAAAGACTATGAAGCGGCTGCAGAGCAAGCAGAAGTACAATTTACTCAGCGAGTGAATACAGAAATTAATGAGCCTCTAAATATAGCTAATATTGATGAAAATAATGCACTGAAAGATACAATCGATAAAATTTTAGCTGTTCAGGAAGATTTTAAAAAGGCTACCGAAGATCTTGATGATGACGATTCCCAATTAGCCGTTCTATCAGCGAAGCAAGAAAGTGATTTAAAAACGATTGAAGAAGAACAGCCTGAAATCTTTGAAAGCGCCAATCATTATGCAGAACTAAAAGGCGATTTAGAGGATGCGAAAGATGAACTGGATAAAGAAAAGGGTGCTGAAAAAATCGGTCAAAGTTATGCCGGGACAATCGGTAAATTTTTAGAACCTGTCATGGCTCCGCTAGGTTTCGATTGGAAAATCAACATTGCCCTTATTGCAGGCTTTTCAGCGAAAGAAGTCGTTGTAGGAACATTAGGTACCATTTATAGTGTTGGTGATGTCGGCGAAAAGACATTGCCATTACAAACAGCACTTGCAGCAGACCCCGCATTTAATCCGCTTATTGCTTATACTTTAATGGTTTTCTGCCTGGTTTATTCACCTTGTTTAGCGGCTGTTGCAACAATTAAACGGGAAACGAATTCTTGGAAATGGGCGATTTTTGCTTCAGCTTATACGACGAGTCTGGCCTGGGTACTTGCCTTTATTGTCTACCAGGGAGGGCTGTTCTTGGGCATTGGAATTTAAGGAGATGGAGAAATGGAACAAATCATTTTATTTGGTGTGGGTATTTTAGCTGTTTTTTATGTAATTCGGTTATTATGGAAAGAGGTACAAGGGAAAACGACTTGCAGTTGTTGCAAAGGTTGTTCTTCAACGAAATTCGGCTCTTGCAAAAAGGGATGATAAATGAAACGGCTCTATAGAAAATAATCTGTAGAGCCGTTTTTTTTTGGCAGTCTTTCACGAAAAAATCCGAACGTTTATATGTTAATATTAAATAATATTCGACTTTTTTATTGACACTGAAAAAAACAGATGATATGATATTTAAGGGATAAAATGCATGTAATCCCGTAAGAATGAATGATTAAGTTTTTTTGAGAGTTTTAATTGTCTCAATAAGCAAGAGTGTTGCTCGTGATGAAACTTATCGCTGGGTGCAACCAATTCCATGACGAAATGGATGGAAGGCGCTGACTTCAAGACAAATATAAAAAAGGGTGCCGATATTAGCAAATATCTGACATCGGATGAAGTGGATGAGTGTCTTCATTATGATTATCATTTGAGATATATTGATACAATTATGGCTAGATTTTGTCTCTAGAAGAAAGGGTGAGAATATGTCAACAGTAGTTGTTATGGGTACGCAATGGGGCGATGAGGGAAAAGGGAAAGTTGTTGATTATTTAGCAGAACAGGCAGATGTTGTTGTTCGTTCACAAGGCGGTAATAATGCTGGTCATACTGTAGTTGTCAATGAAATGGCCCATAAGCTGCAATTATTGCCGTCAGGAATTTTATATAAGGGTAAAACCTGTATTCTTGGCAATGGTGTTGTTATTGATCCGGGTGCGCTTATTACTGAGATTAAAAACATGCAGGCCAAAGGATTTGATACTTCGGCACTGCGCATTTCCAACCGGGCCCATGTTATTCTGCCTTATCATCAGTTGCTTGATGAAGTGGAAGAACAAGCGCGTGGCGCATTTAAAATCGGTACAACGAAACGAGGCATTGGTCCGTGTTATATGGATAAAATGGCTCGCGTAGGCATTCGTATCGTTGATTTAATGGATGAAGAAGAATTTAGTGCTAAATTAGAGCGGAACATTGCCGCGAAAAATCATTTACTGAAGAATGTTTACGGCGTAGAAGGATTTGAGTATGAAGCTGTGAGAAAAGAATATTTGGCTTATGCCGACTTCCTGCGTCCTTATGTTGCGGATACTTCTTATATTCTGAGCAAGGCCATTAAAGCAGATAAGAAAGTGTTATTTGAAGGCGCTCAGGCCACCATGCTTGATCTTGATCACGGGACTTATCCTTATGTTACTTCTTCGAATCCCATTGCTGGTGGAGCCAGTGTGGGTTCGGGTGTTGGTCCTAGCAAGCTTGACAAGATTATCGGAGTTGTGAAGGCTTATAATACCCGTGTAGGCGAGGGACCTTTCCCGACAGAGCTAAACGACGAAATAGGCAATCAGATTCGCGAAACAGGTCATGAATATGGCACAGTAACAGGTCGGCCTCGTCGTTGCGGCTGGTTGGATGCTTGTGTTGTCCGTTATGCGGGACACTTAAGTGGTATTGATTATATGGCTATTACGCGATTGGATATTTTAGACGAACTTGAGACACTGAAGTTATGTGTCGGTTATAAATATAAAGGCGAAATTATTGGCGAATATCCGGCTAGCTTGAAGGTTTTGGCTGCTGTTGAGCCGGTTTATGAAGAATTTGCTGGTTGGAAGACTTCAACTTGTGCAATTCGTAAGTATGAAGATTTACCGCTCAATGCGCGTAAATATCTTGAACGCCTTAGCGAAGTGGCTGAGATTCCGCTTGGTATCGTTTCGGTTGGCCCAAATCGCGATCAAACGATGATCTTGAAGCCCTTGTTTTAGTCATCAGAATCAAAGGCTGTTATCTTTTAAAGGTAACGGCTTTTGTTTTTGAAAAAAACATTGACACTTCTTGTTGAAATCTGTATAATAACTTCTTGTGAGACATGATCCACTAGCTCAGTTGGTAGAGCACCTGACTTTTAATCAGGGTGTCCCGCGTTCGAGCCGCGGGTGGGTCACCAGCAAAATCAATGCTTTTCAAACTTATTGTTTGGAAGGCTTTTTTTATTTCTATAAAAGTACCAAAATGTTATTAAAAGAGCTCTGCGAAGAGCGGCTGCTAGCCGTCTTTTGCAGAGCTTCTTTGGTTCAACCAAGAGGCTTCGCTATCACGAATGCCTTTGAAATCGTGGATAAAGGCCTCTAGAGGAGTGAGATTGTAAGTGGCAGTAGAAAAGGTAGCCATGTTCACGATAGCACCTGTAGTAACATCATATACAGTCTGGTTCAAAATAATATGATAGGTGTTTTTTTCTTGTTTCAATCGGACTGCGCTTACTTCGGATAAAATGGCTAAGCGGCAATTCGATGCTGTAGCTGCTTGTTGCCAAGTGAGTGGTGTGGAATTGCTTGCGATGATAGAGTTTGGTAACGTTTGCCGATGTTCATCGTCTAAAGCTTCACACATATACCCAAAATCTGCTGTCAGTTGATGAGGTAAGCTGTTTTGGAGTGGCGCGGTATAGATGCGGTCAAAATTTGTCTGCTGGGTTGTCAACTGTTCAGGCAAGTTTATTCCTGCTTGTATGGCTAGACGACGTTTGTCATAATAGTTTTTGAGGGCCGAATCGACATAGGCAGTGAGATTATGGGGCTTATCGAGTGTGTCAGGAAGGTTCCATTTAATTTCCCGACCAAACTGCTGATAGCCTCCCACGAGCGTTTGCAAAATGCCTGTTACGGCATCGCCGGAATTGACTACGCGAGTTAGGTGAAGGAGACCTTCAAATTTAGCAGCAAATGCCGCATTGCCTACGGCAGGTGCGCCAAAGGTGATAACTTCAATTTGATCGGGATTTATTCCGCTGCTTAGCAGCCTGGCTCCGGCTAGTGTTGCTGCTGCGCCGCCAAGACTATGTCCTGTAAGATATAACATATCATTTTTGTTGCTTTTAATCAGATCGATAAGCAAGTGTGAATTAAATTTGACGTTACGTAAGGTTGCTGCCGGTCCGGCTTGTACGAATTTATTAAATCCGCGGTGAACTTTCGGTTCTGTATTTGGTACATCCTTTTTAGCGGCATTAGCGGCGAATTCGTCTAAGTTGGTACCGGCAAAATATACTTTATCAAAACTTAAGTCCATTTTTATGTCTTCAGATGATTCCGTACCCACAATGGCAATGATGTAAGTTGTGCCTCCGGCTTGGTTGGCTTTTTGTGCTAGGACGAAGCGAGCGCCATTATGGCCCTCTGGTTGTATATAGTGATCGATTTTCCAGCCGTCTTGTTCTAAATAATGATTGGTGAGTTCGCCAATTCGGTCATCATAGGCTGCTACGCTAGTTCCGGCTGTAATATATAATTTGTAAGCTTCTTCATAATCTTCTTTTGGACCTGTATGTCCAGCAAGCGGGGTATAGATGAGGACAAGGGTGAAAAGAAGAAAAAATATACGTTTCATTGAAAAACTCCTTGAGGCTTTTTACTCTAAAATTCGCTTTCTTTTTAAATAAGCCTTCTTGTTGTTGAAATGAATTAATATTCGTAAAACTATATTTTTATATTATTCTGCTTCTTTTTTAATTATTTCAACGAACAGTGTTTTGTCTTATATTAACTAACGATTTCTTTATTTGCATGAGCAAACGGGAAAAATTTAAGGGGTTTATATAATCGATGGAATTCCAAGCGAGTTGTTTTTCGTTACTTGTTATGTCAGTTTTAGTGGTGAGAAAAATAATTGGAATGGCAGCTAACGAAGGCTGCTTCTTGAACCAACGCCAGGTTTTACAATCATCAATGTCCGGTATCGTTACATCTAATAGAATAAGATCTGGTAAAGTTTTAAGTGCGGAAATCAATGCTGTTTCACCATTTGTAGTCCAATTTACTTCGTACTTTCTTTCTGAAAATAAAGTAATAAGAGCGCGGGTTTTAGAAGAATTGTCTACAATGAGAATAAGCGGGTTTCTATTTTTCATGGGAATAAGTCTCCTTTCAAAATTTTATAGTTTAAAAAACAGTATTAGTGTCATATAGACACTAATACTGTTTTTAGTTAAGAAATTCCTGCTCGGCAGGGTCTTATAGACACAATAATTGCACTGCTTTTATTGGCGCGATATCTTAAAGACAGGAGGTGTGGCTTATGGAAACTTTAGGAGCTAAAATTAAACATTTACGAAATAAACTAACGCAAGAAGAATTGGCCGCCATCCTTCAGGTTGATCGTTCGACCTTAGCATCATGGGAAGTGAATCGCCGTGAACCTGACATTGCAACATTATGTCGCATAGCAAATTTTTTTAAGGTAAGTATTGATTGGCTTGTTGGTTATAGTCAGGATATTTCTTCGCATTCAAGATACATTCATGAAACTGTAAACGATTATGGTATTAAAATAGATGAAGCTTGGCAGACTGTAATGATTTTGGCCCAACACTACGGGCTTAAACCGGATGATGTACGTCAACTAATCGAAATAAATTCGAAGATAGCCCGGTCATTGAATGGGAAATAGTTTGGTTATCATAATAAGTTACCACATTGGTAAAAATAACTATTGCCAAACGTTATAAATTTGTGTATACTATCCAAGTGACATGAACTTGGTTTAATAAATGGCGCGTTGGTCAAGCGGTTAAGACACCGCCCTTTCACGGCGGCTTCATGGGTTCGAATCCCATACGCGTCACCAATATTTCCGACTTTTCATGGGCGATTAGCTCAGCTGGGAGAGCGCCTGCCTTACAAGCAGGATGTCGGCGGTTCGATCCCGTCATCGCCCACCATATTTCAAAATTTTGGCCCGGTAGTTTAGTTGGTTAGAATGCCGCCCTGTCACGGCGGAGGTCGTCGGTTCAAGTCCGATCCGGGTCGCCATTTGCCGCGATAGCTCAGTCGGTAGAGCAGAGGACTGAAAATCCTCGTGTCGACAGTTCGATTCTGTCTTGCGGCACCAGCTTTTAAAACAATGAAACAGTCTTCTATGTAAGGCTGTTTTCTTTCTATTAAAAAGAGCATAGAGAAATATTATGGTAGTTGCCTTTCAGATTGTTTTCGAGTATAATAATATGCGTGATGAGCAAAGAGCATGCGGGCGTAGCTTAGTGGTAAAGTTCCAGCTTCCCAAGCTGGCTAGGCGGGTTCGATTCCCGTCGCCCGCTCCAAAATTGTCGCAGAACTGCTTACTTATTTGTAAGCAGTTTTTATTATTTTCCAATGATTTTACTAGGGGGAGACAGATGTATTTTAATATAAACCCAATTAATTTGCTGCGGGCCCTATCACTGGCTCTAGAACTTGCTTCGGGTGGATTATCTCGTCATCATTGGCGCACTGCGATTATTGCTGATCGGATTGCTGAGGAGATCAACCTCGTTGACAAAGAACGGCAACAGCTAATTTATGCAGCACTGCTTCACGATATTGGCGCAGCATCTAGTTGGTCGGAAAAACATCAGATTCGTAATTACGCTAACCCGTTGCTGCATAAACATGCTGAAGTTGGTTATGAACTGCTGAAGGATTCAGCGCAATTAGGTTATTTAGCTGATACCATTCGTCATCATCATGATTTGTGGGACGGGTCAAGTCCGGCAAGTTTCGTTGGTCAGGAGATCCCGCTGTTGAGCCGCATTATTAGTTTGGCTGATCGTGTGGAAGTGTTACTGAGAGATGATCAGTTTATTTTTGATCAACGGCCAGTCATTTTAGCAACGATTCGCCAATCTAGTGGTATTTCTTTTGATCCGGACTTAGTTCAGGCATTGCATGAAATTTCTCGGCAGGAAAGTTTTTGGTTAGATCTGGTGAATTCGCGGTATTATCAAAATTTTTTTCAACAACTTGAATCTTATGGTTCAACGCGGTTTAATTTAGATGATGTTATGAATATTTCGGAGATTTTTGCAACAATTATTGACCGCACGAGTCGTTTTACGGCTGCTCATTCTCGCAGTGTGTCTACAGTTGCCGCCTTTTTAGCTAGTAGCATGGGATTTTGTGCGGATGAGGTAAAAGTTATGCGTATTGCTGGACTTATGCATGATCTAGGGAAACTAGCAGTTTCTAGTGGTATTTTAGAAAAGAACGGTAAATTGACTGTACACGAATATCATATCATTAAGCAGCATCCTTATTATACTTATCGCATTTTAAATGAAATTGATGGTTTCCATACCATTGCAGAGTGGGCAGCCTATCATCATGAGACGCTTGACGGAAAAGGATATCCTTTTTGTATTCAGGAAAGCTCGCTGAGTTTAGGATCAAGGATTATGGCTGTTGCTGATATTTTTACTGCTTTAACGGAAAATCGACCTTATCGGGCTACATTAGAAATAACTAAGGTAGAAAAAATTATGCAAACCATGGTTGCTAATCATAAAATAGACGATCAAATAACGGCTAAGCTTTTTAGTAACTCTCAGCAAGTTCGTGATTTGAAACAACAAGTTCTTGAGCAGACTTTTTATTAGATAGTGTGGCTGTAAAGTCGGGAGCTTTTAAGTCAAGAGTACTTGAAAGCATTTTCTGAATATTATATAATTAATTTAGGAAGTATAGATTGTCTAATGTAATGAAAAGGGGGAGTCTACGGTGGCAGATAAAAAAATTATTGTTGCTTACGATGGATCTTCCGATAGTAAAAAAGCATTAAGCATGGCTACAGATTTATCAAAAGATATTGCAGCAGACGTTGTTGTTGTATCAGTTTATGACGTGCCTATTGCATTAGCAGATGGAGTTAGTTATAGTGAATGGGCAGCAGATTGTGAAAAGGCTTGTGAGGCAAGAGTGGCAGAAGGGAAAAAACTTTGTGAAGACAAGGGTATCGTGGTATATACTGAAGTGTTGCAGGGAAACCCTGCCGATGAAATCATTAAATACGCCGAAAATGAACAAGCTTATTTGATTATTTCTGGTACACGTGGTCTGGGTGGATTTGCCCGTTTGTTGGTGGGAAGTGTAGCGCATAAGATTGTTACTTATTCTAAAATTCCTGTATTAGTTGTAAAATAAATAGAGCATAAGAGATTGGGACTCAGTATAGAAAAAGCATCTGATATTCTAGATCGAATAGAATTAGGGCTCAAATCATTTCAATTAGAAGGCATTGTTTTAGTATCCAAGCTATGTTATTGACAATGTAGCAGTAGTAGTTTATAATAATATATGTTGTGTGCCGATATAGCTCAGTTGGTAGAGCACCTCATTCGTAATGAGGGGGTCGTAGGTTCGAATCCTATTATCGGCTCCAGGAATATCAAGGGTTTGCAGGACTTTCTGCAAGCTCTTTTTTTATTTTGTGTCCGTTTTTGTGTCCATGAAGGGCATTTTTTTAATGAGACTAGCCTAAAAAAGCATATCTCATCATAACAAAGTTCAACTCAGCTTTTTATTTTTGAATTTTTTTTCTAAAGCTCGTAATGATTCGCGTTGCTCAAGTGGAATTAGGTGAAAATAACGTTTATATGTTACCGACACATCACTATGCCCAAGTCGTTTCGATACATAACTAATATCTTCGCCGGTAGATAACAATTGGCTAGCGTGAGTATGCCGCAAACAATGAAATGTTAATTTAGGCAGGCCATGTTCAGCACAAAAATCAGGGAACCATGCGGAGGGTGTTCCTGGATACATTGGTTTACCATCTTCTCGGCAAAATACTAGGTTATTATCTTCGTAATAATTTCCAAGCTTTTCTTGTAATATTTGCTGTACTAAAAATCGAATTCTTAAAGCATCTAAAACCTCGGATGTGACTTCGATTTTACGGCGTGTGTTATTCTTTGTTAATTTAAATTCATATCCTTTCTCTTTCGTATGAGAGAGAGATCTCTTGACAAATATAGTTTTAGCTTTAAAGTCGATCGCATCCCAGGAGAGTGCCAATAGTTCGCCGCGTCGCATTCCGGTGCGTAAGGCAACCGTGACTAATTCGGAATAGGAAGTATTAGCAGCATGCGATTCAAGAGTTATAATTTCGGAGTAAAGACTTTGACTAAGTCCTCGTCGGGATCGTAGTCTTCAGGTTTAGGGGGCTCAGGTAAGTCGATTCGATCAGCCACGTTACGCTGAAGTATTTCATCGGCATAGACAGCGTCATTTAAAATTCGATGGATGATGCGATGATTATATAAGATAGTTTCTATGCTAATTGGTTTAGATGGGATTTTTTTATCGACTGTAGTCTTTTTCGTTGCTTTAACGTTTTTGCCTTGGGGATCACGGCCTTCTTTGATAATTCGATAATAGAAGTTTATCAAATCTGTTCTGGTTAGGTCTGGAAGCTTGATTCGTCCAAGCCAGGGGATGATCCTCGTGTTAATATGCATTTTATAATTGGACTGCGTTTTGCGTTTTCGATGCGAGATTTGTAAATGCTGGAGTCGTAAGCCAATGAGTTATATACTCTTCGACGGTTGTCTTAGCTAAGGGCCGATAGCTTCTATCAGCTAATTGACCGATTAATATATCACGTTCTCTTTCAGCCACAGATATGTCTGTGGTTTTTATTGTACGCGTTTCTTTTTTTCGTTTACCGGAACCATCAATACCGTGATCAATAATAAGTGTAAAAGATTTTTTTGAGCGCTGTACAATGCGAATTGTGGCCATGGGTAGTTTCCTCCTTTATAGCACATATGTTCGGTTAATGTGTTTAAATAAAAACGGCTTCATGCCGTACGTTTTATAAAGAGATCGTTACAACATATATGAAGATGCCATCTGATCAAATTTGTCAGCTCGATTTTCAATGTAATGTCTTTGATGATCAATGCCTACCCAGTAGTGTATTGTAGGCACGTCTTCGATAATATGTTTGAGTTCATGTAAAAAAGCATGACGCATGGCTTCTGGTGATAAGGATTCATTTAGGATAATGTGAATCCTTTTTTTCGGGAACAGTAAACAAAGGCATGTACAGAAGCGTCTAATAGAACAATGTTTACTTTTATGTTGTTAGTTGCTAAAGCTTCATTAATATCAATGTCAGAATAAAGTAAGCGAAAAAGGTTATATGTAGAATGACGCATTTAGTCACTTCCTATCGAAACGCAGAATAAATAGTAAAACACGGCTTTTACGCCGTGTCATTTTTTTATTATGAGCAATGATGTTACTTGATTAATTTTAGATTGCGAATATCATCTTCATGTTCTGCCGTTTTACGGACTAAGAAAGTAATATCACCAGCCATACGATCAATATTTTTTTCGGAATTGGCCATATGGCCTTCGATTCGAGCAGTAACGTTCATGAGGTTATCAAACTGAGTATTTTGAAGTTCACTTTGGTGGACTAATCCTTTGGTAACTACTATATTTTCTTGTAGACGCCCATCAAGGTTGTCCAATTTTTCTAATACTAATTGCTGAAATTCTTCATTAGTCATAAGTATTAATCCTCTCTTTCTTCCTCTTCTTCGATAGCTTTAATAATGGCTATCCAATGTTTCCGGTCGTACAACGGTTGATTCTAAGTCACTAAAAGCTAAATTTCCTGAGATTTATAGTCAGGTATCAAAGCAAGCTGCTCCATCGCGGAGATTCAGCATTAAATAAATGATTGCGGGGAGGATGAATAATTATGGCAAGTGCGAACGGAAGTAATGCTCAATTGTTAAAAACAGTTGAGACAAAGAACATGACGGCTACGCAGAAAAAAGAAGCAGCTTTTCAACAGTTAATTACGAGAGGGCTGCGGCTATTGCTGAAATAGAGCGAATGGCATAACAAATAGCCAAGACCGGAGGCTAATCTTGGCTAGATGAATATCAGGCTATGAGTTTTGATGCCTCAATACAATATATGCTTTAAATTAACATAATGTTAAAAGATAGTTGTGCATAGAAAAAGCCAGAACCTGATTGGCGGCCCGGGCTAATAAATGGAGGATCTTTGTTAGCGTTTATATGTTACCCGAGAATTCAGCTTTTATGCATGGAAAAGCCAGAGTCCACTTGTCAGGGTGTGAACTCTGGCTATCCACTGAAGAATTAGGAGTTTCCGTTTATAGGATACCCGAAGATAAAAATATTATGCGGGAGATAAGCTGAGTCTGTTATAGAGAGGGCGAAATCTATAGACATCCGTTAGAAATGAATATTACCAGGTTTGATTTAAGGAAAAGCGGATTTTGATAACATATTTAAAGATATTACCGGAGTTATCATAGTAGTTGGTCATTTTACGTAACGCACGATACTCTTCGACTTCGTTGTTCTTGTTATCAAAGTAGATAACCTTAAAATTTGAAGAAGGTAATTGGTCGATTACACACATTATGGCGTCAACTCACTTAATAATATTGTCGATTTCGCCACTCTATAACAGATATTTTTATTATAGTGCTAAATGGTTGTGAAATAAATAACAAAATTAGAATTAACTGATGAAAGCAGTAGTTGATGACAATAAAATTATATGTTCAAGCAATAAATTACAATATTCAGCAACAAGACCATAAAGCAATGGGGGTAAGGTTATATCATGACAGACGAACGGCTACGCGAGATTGAGCAGAGAGTGGAGGTACAAAAAAATAGGTGGCTGGTGCCACCCTTAGTAATTAACTTTTCTTTTTGGTTTCAACAGATCCTGTATTGCTTTTAGATGTTTTATCTGTGGGGCTCGCAGGTTTAGCATGTTTCTTAGCCTTTTGCCGACTTTCGAACTGATCCAGTGTTCTTCCACCCATGAAAATACCTCCTCGTATTTTAGTTTTCCGAAAAAATTTTTGCTATATGCAAAGTGTTCGTTAGTGATATTGATGGTTTTTGTTATGGTTTCAAATTACTTTTTATGCTTATTATTATTTGCTTTTCTCTGTATCTTACCTTTTTGGGCTTGTGCATTTCGCGTTTGTTTATTAGCTTTTAAATCAAGTGATAGATCAGTGGTTGAACGGAAAAAATCTTGTTTGGTCGTCAAGAAATCACCCCTAACTATAGTGTTTCCTAATTTTAAAAAATCTTACAAAGGAAAGTGATTAAATAATGAAAGCCATAACAATCCTGCAGCCGTGGGCAAGTTTGATAGCCTGCGGCGAAAAGAAAATAGAAACTAGGTTATGGCCGACGAAGTATCGGGGACCGATTGCAATTCACGCGGGGCTGGGAAAGCAACACATTGATTTATGTAGGCAACAACTATTCTGGGCTAATTTATGGCCGTATGAAATTGCAGCGCAATATTCATTACAAGAAAGAATAGATAAATTTTTACCTTTGGGCGCAGTGATTGCCATAGCTGACTTGGTTGATTGGTAGAGATGTACAAGGCTTGGAAAGGGCCGTATTGTACAGGCTTATGAAAGAACAGGAATAGATTAAAAAGGCAGACGTGGGGAGCGTCTGCTTTGGTGCGTTACTATAGGGAAGGGGTTAAGGTGAGAAATATTACTGCCATAAATAACAATATAATGCAAGAACTTAAAAACGACGATACTACTGCTGAAGAATGGCTATTGTACTATCCTGCCAGACTTAAGCAATATTATCAAGACCTCAACTATATCAGTACTGAAACGAATAGGCCGGAAGTGTTTGCACGCTCTGAACCTGCAAATGTTGTTGTACAGAAAGTAGTTAGTTTGGCTGAAATGGAACGAACAGAGCGATGGCTTATTGTTATTGAACTAGTACAAGCCATGTTGTCGCCTAAGAAATTACTGTTTTTAGAGATACGACGTAAAGCCGTTGATAAACGTCAGACGGTCAACGGGCATGAAGTTTGGCGTAATTATAGCATTTTTTCAGTGCTAAACTGATAGTGTGATAGTTCGGCAGGTAACATATTGTTGACTCTATTGCATATGATAATATTAGGCAGTGACCGCAAGGCGCTGACCTTTTCATATTTGTGAGGCTGCTCAGATGAGCGGCCTTTTTAGTTTACAAGAAATAGGTATATTTTTACTGCTAATTTGAGGTATGTTGGCGTTTTTGAATTTTAATTTGTTTTAGTTCATTTAAGTTTGTTATAGTAGTTATTTTATAATTTAATTTAATTCATAAAATCAAATTTCATAAATACAAATAAACATAAACTAACGTAAACTGATATAAGCGATATGTATAGTAACTTTTATATAAATGGTGATAAAATGAGAAAAAGTGCATATAGTTCATTTTTATTTAAAAATATAGCTGAATATAAATAAATACGTTGATTTTTGGCAATATTAATGATAGGTTATTGGTAAAGACACAATTAAGGGAGTGATTAATTTGAAGATTAGCGGAAGAAACAAGATGGAAGCTATTGTAAAAGAAGTTGTTAAGGGTACAGTTATGGCTAAGGTTGTTATGGATTTTAAAGGGACTGAGTTAGTAGCGGCTATTACGGTGGATTCTGTAGAAGACTTAAATTTGAAACCTGGGGATAAGGTTTCCGCTCTTGTAAAGGCTACCGAAATGATGGTTATCAAATAGTAAATCAGTGTGTAAA
The DNA here is from genome assembly GCF_018835585.1 of Pelorhabdus rhamnosifermentans. NCBI lineage: Bacteria > Bacillati > Bacillota > Negativicutes > Selenomonadales > Sporomusaceae > Pelorhabdus > Pelorhabdus rhamnosifermentans. The sequence continues at coordinate 191,751 of NZ_JAHGVE010000005.1, read as the reverse complement.
AAGCAGATATTACGATTATTTATTTAGTCAATAAGCAGAAAAAGTGCAAAAGCTTTTTTATGGTTTTTATTATAGTGAAAATATAGCTTTAGCCCATCGATAAACTCAATTAAATTAAGTATTAGCGGTATCACTGGACGAACATGTCCGGGCGATGCCGTTTTTTAGTAAAAAAAACGAGGTGATAATATGAAATGTAAAGACTACGTATGCCAATCAGAACAAGCATCTAAACTATGGGATTTATGCGCTGGCTATATCCATGAGACAGGAACCGGATGCCTAATTCACGGGCCTAACAATAAAACAGACTTGGTTCATGACCCTGTAGTGGTGTGCGGTAAAAAGAGCAGCCGGATTACAGGTGAAGTCAGTCGAAGAGATTAAAGAAATAGTACATAAAGCTTGGAGGCTTGGAGAGTATGGTGAATTTTGGTGTAAATTATTTCACCATAAAAATTGGCAAATTCCAAAAGAATTTTTGCTTTGCACATATGTTAATTGTACGATTTATCATGTAAAAACGTATTGGTGTCCTATTTGCAAGAAATATAGGTATAGAAAGGTGAAATAACATGAGTAAAAAGGCATCACAATTTATTATTCCTGCGCATCCAGGGCCGCATCAGATTGAAGAGATGCTTGCGGTGTGTTCAAATCAGATAGCTACTTTGGCCGATATTTTGACCGGGTATAAATCAGACGTGGCCATAAAGGACACAGCCTATAAACGGGCACTGGCTAAGGCAATTATCAAAGGATGTATAGATCGGGTACCTGCAACGATTGTGGCCAAGGTTGCCGAAGACGATCCGGATGTTATTGCTGCCAGAGATGCCCTTGATATTTCGAATGCAATTTATATAGCAGCTAACGGAGAGTATGAAGGATGGAACAGTCATTTTGTTGCGCTCAGGAAGATGGCGGAAATTCGCAAGTTTGAAATGTTTAGCGGTACCGGGCCAAGGTAAAGCATAAGATATGCGAACCTAATCGATGGCTGGGAGATTATATTTACTGGAAATTAAAGGAACAGACATTTTCCTGTCGAAGAACATAGAAAAGAGCAGGAGGCTTTATTATGTTCCTTGAAAGAAGCGAGTTACATGATTTAACAATGTTAGTTCTAAATAAGACTCAGTTTGAATGGGAAAATACAGAGTCTACTAAGTTAGCCGAAGAAGTTGCTAAAAAATATAAGCAAGTACGTGAAACTATCCAAAGAAATTTTGATGACCAAAATCTAAATTAAAGCGTAGCAACAAATAAAAATTATAAGAAAAGCGTCCTATATAGGGCGCTTTTCTTATAGTTGTTTTGCAGGATAAGATTACCTTTTGCCGAATGGTGTTAGAATATGGTATAAGAGGGGATGGCAATATGAATAATCAACTTGGTAGCAAGGAATGTCCTAAATGTCGAAATATAACAATGATTAAATTACCCCTTGATTCTAGTCTTGCTGATAGATGGAAATGTAGCAATCCTGAATGCGGATATGAAGAAAGAGAAGAGCTATCCGATAAATTAGCTAAGAGGAACAGGTGAGATTTTAGACCAATCGTCCTTCAGAGCGGTTTTCTTTATGTAATACAAACAACTGTTCCATGGTATAATAAGCCTAATACTGTTAAGAAAGCAGGGTACAGTTTATGTACAATGAAGAGTTATGGGAAGAAGTTGAGTACCTAAAAGGAAAGCTCAGTGAAGTTGTTAGTAAAAAAGGTATTGATTCACCTGAGGCGATTCGAGCGAGCCAAGCATTTAGAAATAAGATGAAAGAATATAGCGATTTAAAGTAAGTCATTGAGAGCCATTGGGGCTCTTTTCTTTTTGCCAAATCGGAGGTAATAGCTATGGTCAAGTTGCGAGGGCAGGTGAATGTTGAAATGAGTGTTACGGCTGACAATGTTCCGGTTCATTGCGCGTATGACGAACTTGCCGATATAACAATGCTAGTTCCGAATTCGCGTAATCCAAATACGCATCCGCAAAAGCAAATTGAATTATTGGCCAAGATAATAAAAAGCCAGGGTTGGCGTGCTCCGATAACGGTAAGCACCCGCTATGGTTTTGTTGTACGCGGTCATGGGCGACTGCTGGCGGCTCAATTGTTGGGTGTGGGGCAAGTTACCTGTAGATAGGCAAGATTATGCGACAGAAGCCGAAGAAGGGGCGGATTTGATCGCGGATAGTCGTATTGCTGAGTTATCACAGATTGATGATGAATTATTGGCCAGTCTGTTGACCGAGATAAATACGGAGGGCTTTGATGTTAATCTCACAGGCTTCTCTGATAAGCAAATAGATAATTTGCTGGCTGATTTCAATGTGCAAAAAGTAAAGGAAGATGACTTTGATCCGGCGGCAGCTGCAGCAGAGATAAAAGATCCAATCACAAAGCTTGGTGATGTGTGGCAGCTCGGACGTCATGGCTGATTGCCTGGCTGATCAAAACTGTATTTGCGTTTATCGTGGCCACTTTAACCAGTGTGCATGGAACGGCCATGGTTGCTTTCGTGGTCTTGGTATTTATTGACCTCCTGACTAGGTGGATAGCGTTATGTTATAAGCACCTTCAGGATTGCAGTCGGGATAATGATCTATACAGCTGCATTGCTGACATTCCTATGGCCATTAAGGCTGGCTATATAAATAGTGACGCTATGAAGCATCGTTTTGTTGGGAAGATAATTGTTTACATGGTACTGACTGTTATGGCTGTGAATGTGGATAAGCTACTGTTTGCGAGTGGTGAAACGCCTATTATATTGAAAGTAGTTTGGACGTACTTAGCTGCAACAGAAGCCATGAGCGTATTAGAAAATTTAAGAGATGCAGGAATTGAGCAGGCTGGCAGCTTGCTCGTTTTTTTGCGGGAGCGCACGACAATTTTACTTGATCGATTCAAACAAAAATAAAATTACGGGGGTAGTAATAATGGCTAAATTTTGTATTGATCCGGGACATGCACCAAACGGGGAACCAGATCCAGGTGCAGTAAATTCGGATACAGGGCTTCGTGAATGTGACGTAGCTCTGACTATCGGAAATAAAGTCGCTCAATATTTACAAGAAGCAGGCTATGAAATATCTTCACCGGTAGATAACAATTGGCTAGCGTGCGTATGGCGCAAACAATGAAATGTTAATTTAGGCAGGCCATGTTCAGCACACAAAAATCAGGGAACCATGCGGAAGGTGTTCCTGGATACATTGGTTTACCATGCGATTCAAGAGTTATAATCTCGGAGCCAGTAAAGACTTTGACTAAGTCTTCGTCGGGATCGTAGTCTTCAGGTTTAGGGGGCTCAGGTAAGTCGCTTTTTTGAGCGCTGTTCAATGTGAATTGTAGCCATTGGTATTCTTCTCCTTTATAGCACATATGTTCGACTGATGAGTTTAAATAAAAACGGCTTCATGCCGTACGTTTTGCAAAGAGATCTTTACAACATATATGAAGATGCCATCTGATCAAATTTGTCAGCTCGATTTTCAATGTAATGTCTTTGATGATCAATGCCTACCAATAGTTTATTTTGGGCATATCTAGCGGTCATTGCGGTTTTGATTAAGCCGCAGGTTCGTCTGTCTAAGGCTTTCATGATTGCCCTCCCTTTTTTTGTTACTGCTGGCTGCCTTTTGCAGCAACTAAATTGATTTTTTCATAAAATATGGTTATAGTTTTTAGTAAGTATATAAATGTCTTATTTCACTGAAGGGAGAATTTTTATGTTTCAAGATAAGAGAAGTAAAAAAATTGTTCTCGTAGCCCATTGTATTCTAAATCAGAACTCCAAAATTGACGCCTGTGCCTATTATCCTGGTGCAATCCTAGAGGCAACAAAAACATTACTAAATGCAGACGTTGGAATAATCCAGATGCCTTGTCCTGAACTTCTTTATTTAGGACTCGACAGAGAAGCCGATCCAACAGCTAACTGCACAATTGAATCAGAAGATACTAGGGTTGCATTCCGCATGAAAGAAGAACAAGCTAAAACATTGTGCCAATCACTAGTAGATTGCATTGTTTACCAGGTTGAAGAATATATAAAGCATGGGTTTCAAATTGTCGGACTTATAGGAATCAATGGCTCTCCTACCTGTGGTATTGAAACAACTTGGGCCGATGATCACGCATTAGATGGCCGAGGCGTTTTCATCGATACACTGGAACAATCTCTTAAAAATAAGTCTATATTTATAAAACTAGTAGGCATAAGAGCGAAAGATCCCCAGCATGCTATTGCAACTATAGAAAATTTACTTAATAACTAGCAACATAAAATCTCGCATTTCGAAAATTGCTTGCTTAAAACACTCGAATTCGATGTATTTAACTTTACCAATAGTTTTTCCAATACCGCAGCAAAATTGCCAGGCTTAACTACAGATTTCTTTTTATCCACCTGCCTTTGCATCAAAGCTTACCCCTCCCGCATAATATTTTTATCTTTGGGTATCCTATAAATGGTCAATAGACTAACCATCCTTTGATGGATTGCCAGAGTTCACTCCCTGCTAGGTGGACTCTGGCTTTTCCATGTATAATATTGCTATTCTCACATATCTTATAGCTAGGGTAAACGCTCCTATAAATTACCTTAAAGCCAGGGTCCTTTGACAATTTGCGGCTCTGGCTTTTCCACGTATAAAAGGCAATTCAGCGAGTATTATATTAGTGTAAGATTTCTCTCTCCCGCCAGGGCCACTAGACAGGTCCTGGCTTTTTTATATTGAATTTTACCTCCTTGTTTTGTAAAGACTAATATTAGGAGGTGATCTAATGGTTGACAAAAATAATCAATCACGTGATAATCGAACCCAAGTTCGCGGCCCACAAGATAATCAAGGTTCCGACACTAAAAAGCAGCAAGATCGAAATCAGCAAAACAACAATACTAGAAACGTACAACATTGATTTAATAGGTGGCAGGAAACTGCCACTTATATTATTTTTGTCATAGAAGCATGCCACGTTCACGCCCCCTTTGCCCTTCTAATGCGGGGATCGTAATCTTCAAACTTACATGATTTCTTAGTTTGATATTTATTACACCACCGGGCACCCAAATGCTTGATCTTTTGCGGCGCAGCCGCCTTATCGTATACCATCACAAAAGAGTTAACCCCATATTCATCTAATATCGCGATCCGTCGTAAATCCTGTTCAATGGTACTGTTGAAATTGACTAAGACATAAAACGAAAGCCGATCGTGATTAATTCCCTGTTTCAGTAATAGTTCAATACCATGGCGAACTGCTTTCTCAATTTGTAGGCTGTCAAAAGCAAAATGTATCATGATGGTGCTAATTGGATACAAGTCCTTGATAACAAAGGCGGCAGACGGTGCTTTTGTTGACAGTCGATTTGTGCCATCTACAAAAGCCTTGTCACGGATCGTATCGCAAGGCATGACGAAAGCGCAGTTTGATGCCGCACCTTGGCAAGGATGGACTATTGATTGGGATATAAGGCTATCCGGTTTGGCTTTGGATTGAGCCTTGCAGCCAGTACGGACACTGCTTTTTGCGATAATGTTAAATACCAGTATGACGGTACATGTTTCTGGAAGGTTGCAGTTAACGGGGTAGATTATGAGGCCAGATTTGGTAATACAACGTTAAAACTAAAATGGTTAACAGGTGGATGGAAAGCAAAAGTAAATTATTGATTATGGAGGAGCCTATGCCGCGAGAACCTTGCCGCTATTGAGCGGTTATTTTTATGCGAATTTTTGGGGAGAGGTGAGAAAGTGGATTTTGAAAACTTATTTCGGGCCATACAGAAAGCAGGCCATGATTTGGCTGATGCCTGGCTGATTAAAAGTGTATTTGCGTTTATCGTGGCCACTTTAACCAGTGTGCATGGGACGGCCATGGTTGCTTTCGTGGTCTTAGTATTTATTGACCTCCTGACTAGGTGGATAGCGTTATGTTATAAGCACCTTCAGGATTGCAGTCGGGATAGCGATCTATACAGCTGCATTGCTAATATTCCTATGGCCATTAAGGCTGGCTATATCAACAGTGACGCTATGAAGCATCGTTTTGTTGGCAAGATAATTGTTTACATGGTACTGACCGTTATGGCTGTGAATGTGGATAAGTTACTGTTTGCGAGTGGTGAAACGCCTATTATATTGAAAGTAGTTTGGACGTACTTAGCTGCAACAGAGGCCATGAGTGTTTTAGAAAATTTAAGAGATGCAGGAATTGAGCAGGCTGGCAGCTTGCTCGTTTTTTTGCGGGAGCGCACGACAATTTTACTTGATCGATTCAAACAAAAATAAAATTTGTGGAGGTAGTATTAATGGCTAAATTTTGTATTGATCCGGGACACGTTGGAAGCGATTCAGGAGCCGTAGGCCCGCCAGGGCTGATGGAAAAAGATGTGGCCCTAGCAGTAGCGTTGCAGTTAAAGGGGATGCTTGAGGGGGGTGGTCACGAAGTCGTGATGACACGCGACAGTGATATTGATGTAGGGTATGCCTATGACAGTGCAACGGTAGAACTACAGGCCCGCTGCGACATTAGCAATAATGCAGGTGTTGATTATTTTGTTAGCATTCATTGCAATGCTGCATGTCCTGAAGCACATGGAAGCGAGACTTGGTGCAGCGATGGTAGTGAACGAGGTACTGCGTTAGCTCAGATTTTTGATTCTAACATTGTTACCTTAGGACTGACTGATAGGGGTGTGAAAACAACGGCACAAGAACGTCTGTATGTTTTGATTCACACAAATGCGCCGGCCGTTTTAGTAGAGACCGTATTTATCAGCAATCCGGAAGAAGAGCAGCAGCTTGTCGATCCGGCTTTCCAGGCGCAGCTGGCTGGAGCTATATTTAATGGTTTATTGCAAGTAGAATAACAAAAAACGAGAGGGGATGTTCGCAACAGGCCAAGGACGTAAATGTTCTGCAAAATCTATTAAACGAAAGTAAGCAGAATGCTCAAATGCTTGCTGATTTTATTAAAAATGCTCAATCAGGCAAAGTGCAGCCCGTAACTAATTTTGTTGTATCAGCAGGTAATCCTGACCAGGCGGCCCAACAAGTCGCGACAAGAATTAATCAAGCTGATCCAACTCTGCTGCCTGAAGCATTAGAAAAAATGGATCGGACTATTGTAACGACTGTCCCTACGACTGAACAGCAAAAAATAGAAATTGATAAGCAGAACGCTCAGAATGGAACGACGGTCAATGATCAGTACCAGGTGCAGGTATATAAAAATAACAATTATCATAACTGGGAATGGTCTGCTGGGTATGGCCAATACGGCGGTGATCGGTATGTGCCAGTCGAAGTTCAGCGAAACTTTAGCAAGGATGCAGCTGTGAGTTATGAGCAGCATGTAGGTGGTTATCAGTCAGGGTTTGAGGTAAAGTACACGGTGAAAACAGATAAGCTATTTGGATTGTTTTGAAGAATATGCCCGCGAATTGAGGGTTATACCGCAGGCTGTATTTAATTAATAAAATGTGGACTAGCTCGTTTAAAAAATTATCTTGAAAGAATGTATATATGTGAAAGCCGACATGCAGGATTCACACATTAGAGATAGAGTCCTTGGCTATGTTGATTATCAAAATAAAATTGAAAAGGTCGTGTTAATAATGGCAAGAACATTTGCTTGTAATGAAGAAATTATCGTAGTATCCAAAGGAACAGAAGATATTGGTAAACTGGCCATGCTGGGTAATGATGGTAAATTTGACCCGAGCGTTATTCCGGCAATGCAATCCTGTATACCTGCTGGAGTCGTTCTACATTTTGCAGCGGCAACACCGCCTAAAGGCTGGTTAAAAGCCGACGGAAATGCAGTATCTAGAACTGAATATGCGGATCTTTTCGCTGTAGTTGGGACAACTTTTGGTACTGGTGATGGTAGTACCACATTTAATTTGCCCGATTTGCGTGGTGAGTTTATTCGCGGGCTTGACATGGGGCGAGGGGTAGATATTAGTCGGGAACTAGGTAGTTCACAAGCGGATGGTATTAAGAAACATAATCACAATTTGAAAACAGAAACTGGTGATGCTGGTAATGATGGGTGCTTGGCTGATACTGGAATTTGGAAAAAGTGCTTAGCTAACGAATATGCGATTTGTTCAGATGGTACGCACTTAGTAATGTCAACATTTGATTCTGGCGATACTGAAACTCGTCCTCAGAACATCGCTTTGTTGGCTTGTATCAAATATTAATCCGTTGGTATATCGATTTCTAATCAAATAAAAAATGGAGGTAATGCAAATATGTATGAAATGGATCAATACACCGTATCGTTATTGCATTTTGATGATGGAATTAAAGATGAAAGTGGTAAGGTATGGACAGCTTATGGGGGCGTTGCGGTAAGTACGGATCAAAAGATATTTGGAAATAGTTCATTGTTTTTAGATGGTGTAGATGATTATTTAAGTATGCCTATGTCAAGTGATTTTTCATTTACTGGAGATTTTACAATTGATGCTGAAGTTTTTATTCCTTCAGATGTAATTATTGATAGTAAGACTACGGCATTTGGAATTTTTCAAATAGGTAACCACTGGAACAATAGTCAGTTTTTTGAGTTCTCAATTACTGATGGTTTTTTTAATGTTCTTTTATATGATACTAATGAGTATCTCATGCAAATGTGGAATCCTATTACTATTGCTAAGAATGTATTTAACCACTTTGCTGTAATTCGTAAAGGATCACAGTGGTACGCTATTTGCAATGGGAAAGTTGTTGGTAGTGTAACTTATAATGGAACTTTTTTTCCTAGTGCAGAAGTCAATATTGGCGCGTATTTATATGATGGTAATAGGCAATATATTAAAGGGTATATTGATGAGCTTCGTGTGTCTAAAGTTGCAAGATGGATAATGTCTTCACTAAATGCTGTAGCGGATAGTGATAGAATATCACTTTCGTGGACAACAGTAACCGACGCGGTTGGATACAGCGTTAAGCGTTCTACAACACCGGGTGGCCCATACGAAACGATTGCTACTAATATAACAGGTACAAGCTATGTCGATGATACTGTAAAGAATGGAACTACTTATTACTATGTAGTTACCTATGTCGATTGCAACGGTCACGAAAGTATGAATTCAAATGAAGCTTCTACAACGCCATTGGAATCCAGCAAAGCATTGTTGGTAGTAACCGTAATTGATTCTAGCGATCATGATTACCAATTATCACCTACTGAAATCGACAGCTTTGTAAACTGGTTTATGAATCATGCAAGCACAGATACTGCTGGGTACATGCTGAATAAGAAAGTGGGCACACAAGAAAGCAAAGAATATTTAGCTTTTGAAAAAATCATCAGCTTCGAGATTATGCCGCTTACAAAATAAAATTTTAATGCCGCCTAGTAGCTTTGATATGCTACCCCTAGATAGGACAGTGAAAAAGAAAAACTGACCTAACTGGGGGTAAAATTATGCCGAACAAAGGAAAGCTGGCGGTAGAAGAAAAAGTACGTCTCATAGAATCATATTTGTCAGGCAAGATCGGAGGCATTGAAGCTAGTCGGCAGGCAGGAGTGGATTACAAGACAATTGCCCGATGGGTCAGTCGGTATAGGACGGAAGGACCAACTGGATTTCTGCCCCAAGAGCATGACCGAGCATACAGCAAGGAAACAAAGCTATCGGCAGTTCTGGATTATCTGTCAGGGCAAGGGTTCCCTGCGGAAAATATGCGAGGAATATAGAATACGAGATTCGCGACAGCTCAGAGATTGGCTGAAGGTGTATAATCGTCATGAAGACTTCAAGATACACACAGGAGGGAGCCTCATGACGAAAGGCCGGAATACGACTTCACAAGAACGGATACAGATTGTAAAGACGTGCATTGCCAATGGGAACGACTACGGCGGGACAGCGCTCAAATATCGGGTTTCCTACCAGCAGGTCTACACATAGATAAAGAAATATCGCGAAATGGGAGAAGTAGGACTGGAAGACCGGCGAGGACATAGGGCAGGAACGTTGTCAAGCCGAACACCGGAAGAAGATCTAAGAGACAGGGTAGCCCAGTTGGAGCGAGAGAAATATGATTTGGAAATGGAGAATACCTTGTTAAAAAAAGTGAAGGAATTGGAGAGGAGGCGACGCGGAGCTTTGTAAGGCATCCATCGGCTTATGACGCGGTGAGGGCCCTATCTGAGGAACGGTCATTTCCCGTGTGAAAACTCTGTGTCTTTCTACACAGCACGCGATCAGCGTATTACAGATGGCTAAAAAGTGTCCGAAGAGCGACCCTGAGTTGGAAAACGAACGAATCGCGGGTGAGGTGGAAAAATCCACAACGCGCACCCGGATATGGGATACCGGAGAATACGGGACGAGTTGGACAGGTACCACGATATCCATGTAAATGATAAACGTATCCTTCGAATCGACCGCGCTCTTCATATCCAATCAACTATTAAATATAAAAGACACGGATGCACCAGGAGCACGGTATCACCGGAATACATAGCCCCGAAATATTTCTATTTTTTCATTGTCCTCTTGACGGGTGCACACCACTTCAATGCTGCTGGGCGGCATTTTTTTGTTTAGTTGAAAAAATCATTGTCACTGGGAATCATTGTTTTGTAAAAAAATACTTCAATTGTCACAATTTGGTCATATGTTTTGGGTATTATGTGATATGTACCTAAAGTCAAAGAAGGAATTTACTATCATGGTAGATAATACACAATAGTTATATCTACGCGGGGGCATTGAAATTAAACATGAATAATGATGAGAATGATAATAATCAACAGGATCAATCAAATCCGATTAATATGGACGGTCTACATCGAGCTGCTCTTGGATCACGAGCCGTATTATCTGACATGAGCGATTTTATTGTGAAAAAGACTAAAGATGTTTTAGATAATAATGCGTATTCAAGCGCTATATCTGGAATTACGGACACATTAACAGGAAAACGCCTAAGTGAAATGTCAGCCCTTAAAGGTGTTGAACTACAAGATAAGCTAGGAAATATTATCTTTCGAAGTAATATAGTGGCAACTGGTGGAAAAATTGCGGGTTGGGTCGAAAAGAATAGCCCAATAGGAACAGCTGGAACTACTCTTTATGGACTTTATAAAGATGCTACTAAGTATTCAGGGCTGGATATGATGGGAGCAATGTTTTTAACTGGATTAGCTACGGCAGGTGGCATCGAAAGTGGAAATTATCTTACTAAATTAGGTCTTACAACACCGTATGTTTTAGGCGGTGGTATGGCGGCAGGTAAGGTTATTGGTGATCTAACTGACGGAGCAAAAGAAGTGCTTTGTAATGAAGATGTAAAAGAAGGAAGAACTGATATTCCTCAGACTCCGAATACGTAGAAGAATTAAAGGTATAGGAGAATATACAGATGACTGGTACATTTTTAGGTTTGAATTTAAAGTACCTTCCTTGGCAATTAGTTGTACCAATAATGCTTGGTTTATCTATTTTTTGTGCATATGGGGCACTTACTATAAGGGGGAAGGGAAAAAATGCTAATATTTTTTTCTTTTGTTTGGCTATTGCGAGTTTCATTTCTGGAATAAAAACAATGGCAACTCACACAGGTATTTTCTTGAATTATTTATCTTTATTAGATCCAATAATGTATGTTTTTGGTGGCATAGTAATGATTATAGTGTTTTGGAAATCCTGAGTATCAAAAAAGGTTCATAGAAATGTTTCATCTCAGATAGCATACCATAAATTTTAAGGTATCCAAGACACGGGAGAAGGAATGAGAAACTTAAATCATCTACCTTGGCAATTATTTGTGGCAGCAATGTTCTGTTTGTTTTTAGTTTGTGCATATGGGGCAGCAACAAAAAAAGAGTCTAAAAAAGTAAACGTTCTTTTTTTTTGTATAGCCATAATGGTATTTCTTGTTGGAATAGAATCATTGGCAATCCATACAGGTATATTTGTACAGTACCTGCCGTTTCTAAAGCCAATATACTATAGCTTTCTAGGTATAGCATTGATTTTGCTTTTCTTTTTCGTAAAAACACCTTAACATACGAAATCCGCATTGCAAACAACTTATATAAATAATTTATATTTCTACATCACCTTCAATAGGTTTATTCTGGTTGGAGGCTTTTTGTTTTGTACATTAAACATCTACCTTTTAGACAAAATAATAGAATAAAAGTTGTCTACAAAGGAGGCACATTATGCCAAGACCCATTTGGTCAGGAATGATTAGTTTCGGACTTGTTAATGTTCCGGTTAGACTCTATAATGCCACCAAGAAAAAAACTGTCCGCTTTAATCAACTACGAAAAGGCGACGGCTGCCGGATACGGCTGAAGAAAGTTTGCTCCAGTGACGAGAAGGACGTCCAGCAAGGGGATATAGCCCGTGGTTATGAAGTATCACCGGATCGGTATGTTGTAGTAACAGATGAGGATATGGAAGCATTAGCTCCTAAAGCCTCCCGACTCATTGAAATTGGCACTTTTGTAAAGTTAGAACAAATTGATCCGATTTACTATGAACAGACATACTATCTTATGCCTGATAAGGGCGCCGCTAAGGCGTATACTTTACTACTGTCGGCTATGAATGATACTGGAAAAGTTGGCGTAGCCCGATTTGTTCTGCGAAATAAAGAGTACCTAGCTGCATTACGTCCGTACCAAAACATATTGAGCCTTTCGGTTATGCTATTTTCAGATGAAATTGTTAGCGTTGGTGAATTCGAAGAGGTGCCCGAGCAAATAGAGCTCAACCCCAAAGAAGTGAATATGGCCAAACAGCTAGTCGATACACTTACGATGGAATTTGAGCCAGAGCAGTATAAAAACGAGTATTACTATCAGATTTTGGATATGATTGAGAAAAAAGCAGAAGGAGAAGTAATCGAATCTCAACCTGCCGCTACGAATAATGGCAAAGTCCTTGATCTTATGTCTGCCCTCGAAGCTAGTATGAAAGCCATTAAAGAGAGTAATTCCAAAACCAAGAAAAAATCAAAATTAAAGAAGGAAGCGTAAATAAGGGCCTCGTTACGGGGTCCTTATTTTTGTTGCCATTTATTCCAACTTGAATATCGTTGAACGTATGTTCTATAATTAAGAATACAAACATATGTTCTAAAAAGGAAGTACGCAAGATGGGAAAGATTTTTGTAAAAATTACAGCAGAACATGATACGAATGGAACAGTTCGGCCACTTGAAATGATTTGGAGTGAGGGACGCTGTTTTTCTATTGATCGTATTTTAGATGTTCGAAAGGCGGCTTCATTAAAAGGTGGCGGATTAGGAATGCGGTATATTTGTCGGATATGTGGTAAGCAGGTTAATTTGTTTGATGATGAAGGACGCTGGTTTATCGAAGTCTAGATTGTTAGGGTAATTCTGAAAATTAATTCGGGACTTTTTAGCTACAGGAATGTTTCAACAGTCAAAGAATTTAATAATAATTGTCTTAATACGGAGGTTTAAAAAATGACATTGAGTGAACTAGATAAACAGTGGAATGAAATATTAACATTGTTGGGTTCTGATGATCCTGGAGAACAATCAAAAGGTGAAATGTTAGAGAAACAGTTTTATATAGATCATCCAGAGCAGGCTATTATATTGGACATCAATAAGTAAGACCCATTTTGGCTAATTGCCGGAATGGGCCTTGCTTTTTTAGTAGTATCTATTGTCTTTCAGCGTCGATTAGGTCTATAATGCCAGTTTCATATACAGCCTCAGTTAACATTTTGTTGTCTAGTAACCATTTATTTTTTGAGTCTTCAACGCCTAAATAATTATATTGCAGGCCCATGGATTCGATATTTTTTTTGAATTCAGGAGTAGTAATGATTGCCTTTAAATTTTCAGCTAATTGATTTTTTACTTCAGTAGGAATATCTTTTGGTGCTGCAATTCCAAATCGGCCAGTAAAAACAAGATTTAATCCTTGTTCTTTAAAAGTAGGTACATTTGCGAAAAGTGGATCAGTCATGCGTTCTTCACCTGCAACTGCCAAGACTTTAATCATTCCGCTTTTGAGATATTCATTGGCTGAAGCTGGATTAACTATTGCAATTTGAACATGTCCACCTAATAGGGCTGCCATTGCTTTTGATGCACTTTGAAAGGGTACTTGCTTCATTTTAATATTACTCATTTTAGAAAAGGCCTCGCCGAGAATATGATTTTGCGTACCAATTCCACTATGACTGAATTTGAGTTTTCCTGGATTTTGTATTGCGTAATTAGTAAGATCGGAAATATTTTGCCATGGTTGGTCAGCTCGTACCACCATGAGAAGCGGTGCGGTTGCAATTTGAGCTATTGGATCTAACGCAGTTGGATAATTATATTTGGTAACACTATAAAGTGGGTTTAAAAATATTTCAGAACTTGAAATGCCAATAGTATAACCATCTGGGTTTGCGTCAACCAGCTCATTCCAACCAATGGAACCAGATGCTCCTGGTCTATTAACAATGATCATGGGTTGATTTATATGTTTTAAAGATTCGGTTTCTATTAGTCGAGCTACTAAATCCAATGCACCACCAACTCCAAAAGGCACAATTATAGTAATGGGTTTATTCGGAAATTTTTCTACTTTAGGTGTAATGACAGTCTCACCTTGCGCGTTCGCATATCCTCCGATCATTATTGAAATAAGGATTACAAATAAAATAGAAAAAATTTTTCGCATAAAATCATCTCATAATTTCCAATATACTACATTTAACAGGAAAATCCTGCAATTAAATGTAAATTAATATACAATATTGTGTATTTATGGTTATGAATGAAAATTTATACAATAATTCTGCCTACGACAAAAAAAATAGCCTCCGAAATGGTTGGAGGCAAGGTAAATATATGAAAAGTGGTACTGCGATGTGGAATGCTGTTGTCAAATAGTGAAGCGTCTACTCTGGCCGTAATGGCTGTGGGAGGCGGTTTTTTATTTAGATTAAAATGAATCTATCAGAAAAAGAGGGATAAAAATGAAACAATATGATGAAGAATTTAAGAAGAAAATCATTCGCCTTCATTTAGAAGAAGGACGAAGCTTAAAAGGGTTAGCTGATGAATACGGCGCATCAAAAGCAGCTATATCAAAATGGACTAAACTATATCGCGAAGAATGCCAAACAACGGAAAGCAGCCAAACAGAATATGATTATATGAAAGAGAACCTAAAATTAAGAAAGCAGCTAGAAGAAATGGAAAAGGAAAATCGCTTCTTAAAAAAAGCGGCGGCATTCTTTGCGAAGGAAATCGAATAAGAGTTTATCAATTTATTGAAAGATATCACCAAGAATTTGGGCTTAGGTGGCTTTTAAGAAAATTTGAGCTAAGCCCAAACGCTTATTATAATTTCCTCAGAAGTAAGGAAAATAAAGATCGCAGTGAAAAAGTAAGGATTTTTGAAGTCATTACAAAACTGTATCATGATACGGATGGTGTGATAGGCCATCGCATAATGCGCGTATTTTTAGCGCGAGAAAACATCTATTTAAGCAAGACCACAGTCCATAAGTATATGAATAAGCAGTTAGGCTTAAAATCAATTGTAAGGCGAAAAAAGCTAGGATATGTAAAAGGTAAAGCCCATAAACTATTTCCCAATCTTCTTAATCAAGATTTTACCGCTGAATCAAAGAACAGCAAATGGTGTACCGATTTTACGTATCTATCTTTAACAGATGGCAGCCCGCGCTTTAATTGCGCAATCATCGACCTTTATGACCGCAGTATCGTTGCCAGTATAAATGGAAAAGAGATAACCAGTGACCTTGCTATTCGAACCGTAAAAAAAGCATTAAAATCCCAGCCAGCTATCAAACAGCAACTTATACTCCATAGCGACCAGGGAGCGCAATTTAGTTCAAAAGAATTTGTTGCATTCTGCAAATCGATGAAAATTACCCAAAGCATGAGTAAAGCCGGGTATCCCTATGATAATGCACTAATGGAAATATATTACAATACACTAAAAAACGAAAAGCTCAATTTGCATTACTACCATTCAGAAGAGGAACTCGATCAAGCTGTCAATGATTTTGCATATATTTGGTATTAACCATGTGAGACCACATTCTTACAACAACAATCTGACTCCATTTGAGGCAAGGTTTAAACGTGAAAGAAGTAGACTCAAGTGTTACAAAAATGTTTGACCACTACTGAGGTAACGTTGTGCATGGTGGTGGGCAGTGAAGCAGCGAACCTATAATTGAGTATAGAAAAAGCCAGGACCTAATTGGCCCTGGTAACTGGGAGAGATACTTACGCTTATATGATGCCTTGGAAATAGACTTTTATACATGGAAAAGCCAGGGCAATTCCTTGCCTATATTAGGTCCCCTGGCTATCCATTAAGAGAGGTGTAAACTCTCGGTGTTAGGATACTCAAAGACAAAAATATTATGCGGGAGGGGTTAAGTATGGGGTATTGAAAAATAATTGGCCTAAGTATGAAAATACTGTTCACAATTCAGCTAAGGTGGGGCTTTTTTATTTCTATAGCAGGTGTTATAATGGGTGTGCAAATGATGTGCAACGAGTATTTGTTTCACACTATTTTTTGAGGCTGTTTTAAGTTTTACCAGATCAATAAGTACAGCGAACTAAGTACTGTAGCCGATCAACCAAATGCGTCCTGCTATTTCGTAATGAGGGGGTAGGTTCGAATTCTATTATCGGCTCCGAGGATTTAAGGCTTCGCAGGTTTGCGGAGCCTTTAGCTATGTAAATATGGTGACATTATTGGTAACATAATTAGAAATTAGTGTCACTAGTGTCAAATTATTACCAGTATAAAGGAGCATGATATATGTTGTGGTTTATTGCAATCATTTTAGGAATTGTGCAAGGGTTGGGTGAATTTTTACCTATATCCAGTTCAGCACATTTAATCATTGTGCGCTGGCTTTTTGGCTGGGATTCTGTAATCGCTCAAGTAGGCGGAAATATTGATATCGCTCTTGATGTGGCATTGCATGTGGGAACGCTGTTAGCAGTCCTTATTTACTTTTTTCAAGATTGGTTAGAGCTTGTTGTACATGGCTTAACAAAAGGATTGAAAACGAAAGAGGGGAAAATGTTCTGGTATCTGGTTGTAGCCACAATTCCTGGTGGTGTTGTAGGACTACTCTTTGAGTCAGCCATAGACAAATTCATTCGTTCTCAGCCTCTCATCATTGCTGCTGGTCTCGCCATCATGGGTGTCATCCTTTACTATGTGGATAAGAATTCATTTCAAAGAATTAACTATGAAAATATAAATTTCAAACAGGCTTTGTTTATTGGTGTTTCACAGGCGCTCGCGCTGATTCCAGGTGTCTCGCGGTCGGGTATTACCATGACAACAGGTCGTCTGTTGGGATTTTCGAGAGAAGCGGCAGCTAAGTTTTCCTTTTTGCTATCAACACCGATCATTGCAGGTGCAGCGTTAAAACATACTCCAGAAATTATTCATCATGTTACCAGTCCCTTATTTTTGGTGGGCACAGTCACATCAGCAGTAGTAGGATTTATTTGCATAAGCGTTTTACTTAAATATCTCCAAAGAAATAGTTTTGCCGTATTTGCAGTATATAGATTTGCACTGGCAGTACTTATAGTAGTTGTTTACTTTGTCAGAGGTTCATGAGAATTTATAGAAAAAGTGCGTTCCCGGGTAATGGAAACGTACCTGCAGCTATTTTGTGCTTTTGTTGGGATTTTTCGCCGCAACCTAAAACCGAAATCCCCTATCTTGGCCGTGCCGGGATAGGGGATTAAAATTTTATAGAGCGGAACCCATGAATTTATATAGCATAGACTACAATGTACGAACATCTAAATCTTTGTTTTAAGTTGGGAGGTGCTGTTATGGGTTTCGGTGGCCGCGGTTTTGGAGGTAGTGGGTGTATTATCATCATTATTATTTTGCTCCTATTCTTTTGTTGCGGAGATAACGACTCATTTAGCTGTTAATTAGTATTGCTGTACCCGTTTGTTGGGAACGACCGCCCAAATAGAACGGAATATCAACGTTTGTACTTAGCAAGATGCTAGACTATCCCAAATAACCGTGTTGTAAATAAAAGGCTCCTACTCAATTCAAATAGTTGAGTAGGAGCTTCGTCATTTGAGTATGTCTTGAAATTCTGTTATGCATGGAAAAACCAGAGTATATATCCGGCAAGAATATAACGCAGGTAATGTTTTTAGTCTTTTTTCTCAGCCTCTAGCTGATTAGAAAGTGGTTTTGCTGCAGCGGGTTGTAGGTTGTTATTGATCATATTTTTGGCTCTTAAGAAAATGTCATCCTGCCATATTTGATAGCCATAAATCACTATTGCATGTGTTAAAGTGATTGGCAATGACAATACTGGGGATATGTTGAAATCAAATATACCTATACTAGGTAAAAAGTAGCTTAATAGAAAAAAGTTAAAGCCTATGTCCAGAATTGTATTGGTAATTAGATACCCCCAAAATCGTCCGTAGGTGAACTTAAAAACCCATAGTGTTAAAACAGGCATGAAGCCATAATAGTAAGGCATCATTTCATAAAAAGGAAATGTTGATTCCCGAGTAGCCCAAAATCCTAAAGTAGTACCTACGTCATGAATTATTGTAGTCAGAACTACGGCAAACATGGCAACTGGCATCCAATGTTTTACTTCTTCTTTCTTCATGAAGAAGAGGGATAGCCAAGGAATGAAAAACATTGACCACATAATAATGCCATTACTCACAAAGAGTCACTTCCAATCACTATTTAATCAATTTAGTTTTAGCTTACCATTCTTATTGTATACGGAGAGAGATCAGTGCTAAAGGCTGTATAAAAGAGCGGCTAACACTCTGAACAGGTCAGGTGCTAGCCTAGAAAGTGATTGGTAATGGCTTTAATCGTTGTCATCCATCATGTCAAAAAGCATTTTTGACCCGAAGTAGACTAAGGCACCAGTAACAGCCATCTTCGCCCATGACTTACGATTAGAGTTTCGCCTACCAGTGCTCATCAATGAGTTTAACATAGAGTACATATGATGTGACATGGTAACACCTCCTTGAAATTAGTGTTACCATTGGAAAAAACATAACACATGTATATAATACCAGAAGCCTCGAGGCTTTTTTTACGAGGTGATTATCATAACAAGGATGGGTTTAAGCTGGTAGAGATTTAGAAATGGCAATTGATACTGAAAGCGTAGGTCAAATAATATTCAGTCAAAAAATTGGCGTTTATAGCGTATAAAGAAGCTCGAATTTAATCAAAATAAAATATTCTATTACTAAAGGAGGTTTGATTTATGGTTGCAAAAATTGTTGAACTCGTAGGTTCATCCCCCCGTAATTGGACAGAAGCGGTTAATAATGCAGTCCACGAAGCCGATCGATCTATTGATGAAATAACCGGGATTGAAGTTGCCAATTTTACTGCGAACATTGAAAATGGAGCCATCACTGAATATAAAGCTAATGTTCATATTGCTTTTGGTGTCCACTAGTAGCATTGTATCGGATCGAATGTTATATTAATATCAAATAAGATAATCCCTCAACCAATGCCAGGTGAGGGATTATCGATATATTGGGGCCAAACCATATGATGAATTGCATTTCTGACATATTTTTATGAAGGTTTTAGGAAGATAATGGTGAAATATAACATAATATGACGAACATATTATAGGGAGGCTCTTGTCAAGCTCGACCAATCCGCAAGATAAAGAAGATACAGGAATTGAAATAATGCTCCTGCAGAATATTATCAGGATGAAGATGATATAATTTTTGGCTTTACACTTGGTGTGCAACGAGAGTATGTTGCACACCGCTTTTATAGGCTGTTATAAGTTATCGGCTTAAAAGCTTTTTTGTGTTTTGATAGAGGAGTTGTTTAGATGCGAAAAAAAAGAGTAAGTATGGCCAGAAAGTCGGGGTTACCGCCAGGAACGTTACTTCATGTTGGACATAAATATATTGATGCAGTCAAGATTGGTGTGATAGATTACAATTTATCTCAAGTAATGGAAAGGGAACTTTATTCTGTAGAAGAGCTTGCCCATTTTCACTCAGCAGACACCATTACTTGGATTCACGTTAAGGGGCTACATAATATTGATCTAATTGAAGGAATCTGCCAATCTTTTGGTATTCACCCATTAGTGCAGGAAGATATCTTGAACACAGCGCAGCGCCCTAAAATAGAAGATTATGGAGATTATCTTTTTGTGGTACTAAAAGCCTTTTGGGTAGAGAAAGAAACGGATATTTTGACGAGTGAACAAATCAGTATACTTTTCGGGGCTTCTTATGTTATTTCTTTTCAAGAAAGTGAAAGAGAATTGTTTGAGTCGATTCGCAATCGCATTAATAGTTCACAAAGCCGAATAAGACGGCAAGGCGCGGATTATTTAGCCTACGCCTTAGTTGATATCATTGTTGACAATTACTTCGTCATTCTCGAAACATTGGGTGAAAAAATAGAATTGTTAGAAGAAGACTTAGTGGTACAGCCTGGACAGGAGGCATTGAGAGAAATTCATTTTCTGAAACGGCAGATGCTGTTTTTTCGGAAGGCCATTTGGCCATTACGCGAAACAATTGGTTCTTTAAGTCGAGGAGAATCTTCCCTTGTGAAGGATACGACGCTGCTCTATATTCGTGATGTTTATGATCATACCATCCAAGCCATTGATACGCTTGAAACATATCGTG
Source organism: Pelorhabdus rhamnosifermentans (assembly GCF_018835585.1). NCBI lineage: Bacteria > Bacillati > Bacillota > Negativicutes > Selenomonadales > Sporomusaceae > Pelorhabdus > Pelorhabdus rhamnosifermentans. Next base: position 171,036 of record NZ_JAHGVE010000005.1, on the reverse strand, counting down.
ATATCATTTCGGGTATGCTTGATATTTACCTTTCAAGCATTAGCAATCGTATGAATCAAGTGATGAAAGTGTTAACCGTTATTTCGACTATATTCATTCCACTTACTTTTATCGTTGGAGTTTACGGCATGAATTTTAAATACATGCCAGAACTAGAGTGGGAATGGGGCTATCCTGCCGTATGGCTGCTTATGTTGTTTGTCTTCCTAGCCATGTTACAATTTTTTCGGACGCGTAAATGGTTGTAAGGCTGTGTACAACTAATTATTTCAGAAAGCTTGTAATGTATTTTATTAAGTAGTCAATTTTAGCATTTAAAATCACGATGTCTTTTTTCAATTGTCCTTGTGTTTTTTCTAGGTTTTCAGTGTTTGTTTTATCTGTTACATTTTGTTCTAATTCCATTAATTTTTGTGTAGCAAAATTTTGAAATGCTGTAGCTTTTTCAGCTTGTAGTTTGGCAGTTTGCTGTTGTTCCTGATAGCGAGCCAGGCTTTCCTCTTGCTCTTGTGATACTAAATAATTATTATAAGATACAGCTGTGCCGATAAAAAAGAGTAGATTAAGTATTAGACCCATCATCCAGCGCCGTTTGGGCTTTTTTCTTAAAAATGACCAGAGCAGTCCGATAATCGAGATTGTAATAAGGATTAAAAATAACAGGATAACCAATTCCAGTATAATTCCCATTTTGGTACCTCCATATCAGTCAGAAAATAAGTTGCTTGTTTTCATCTCTTAATTTTAGCAACTTCAACGGCGTTCTTCAATGTTTGTTTTTAGATGGGTATTATCAGATATAGCTTTTTTTAGTTATTAGAGTTATGATTAGTAAAGTTACGATAAAAATTACTGTTTATAATATAGGATATGAAGGTGCTTCATGGAAACTTGGAATAAAAATTTATTAGTTTGTTGGTTTAGTGTGTTTATTGTATCATCTGGGATGAGTCAGATGGCACCCATGTTGCCGCTTTATATTGAGCATCTTGGAATCCATGATTCGGCTGCTGTTGCACAGTGGTCAGGACTTATTTTCGGTAGCAATTTTATTAGTCTTGCCATTTTTTCACCTATTTGGGGCAAATTCGCTGATAAGTACGGACGAAAACCAATGATGATACGTGCAAGTCTCTGGCTTGCTATTATTATGACGTGTATGGGATTTGCACAGAATGTTTATCAACTGCTAGGGCTGCGCATTATGCAAGGCGCTCTTTCTGGTTTTCAATCAGCTGTTGTTACACTTGTTGCGACACAGACACCGAAGGAGCGTGCTGGTTGGGCGTTGGGTGTTTTGTTTAGTGGGCAAGTGGGGGGAGCATTGCTTGGCCCTCTGTTTGGTGGGTATTTGGCTGAAACCATTGGATTTCGAGGAGATTTTATTGCCATCGGGTTGCTGTGTTTAGTGGCATTTGTTGCAGTGTGGCTTCTCATTGAGGAGAAACCCGTTATTGCCAACGAAAAAACGCTTAGCGGTCATGAAGTATGGCAGCAGCTTCCCAAGCCTAAAGTCACGATCTGTTTATTTGTTACAACTCTTATTATGCAGCTAGCGCTTATGTCTATACAACCTATTATTACCGTTTATATCTCCCAGATATCTTTAACAACAACGCATGTTGCGCTTATTTCAGGTGCAGTTTTTGCTGCATCAGGATTAGCAAGCATCATTTCTGCTCCGAAATTAGGCAGATTATCCGACAAAATTGGGCCGCAAAAAGTGCTGCTCGCAGCACTTTTTGTTGCTGGCTTACTATTTATTCCGCAAGCATTTGTTCAGACGGCTTGGCAACTGGGGGTATTGCGCTTTTTGCTGGGACTGGCGACGGCGGGTTTATTGCCTTCAATTAATACGTTGATTAAACGGAGTACGCCTGATGTAATTACTGGTCGAATTTTTGGTTATAATCAGTCGGCGCAATTCTTAGGAATGTTTGCTGGGTCTATATTTGGCGGACAACTAGCTGCTGCTTTTGGCATTCAATACGTATTTTTCTTTACTGGAGCCTTGTTATTGATGAATGCCTATTGGGTTTATCATATGATATATAAAGAAAATTTTGTTTATAGACGCTCGAAAACTTCTTAATGAAATCTGTACGTGGGGGCTCCTGGCTGCTAGTTATTTGTTAGCGGCCTTTTTGTTTGCGAATAATTCTTTACAGAACGTTTGTTTGGTGGTATTGTTAAAGTATAAAACAATTGTTTGAAGGAGATAACATGGCAGATAAAACGCTTGATAAAGCTACGAATAAGGAAAACGCTGTGGAAGCAGCGATGAAAAAGATTCGAAAAGATTTTGGCGAAGGCGCGATTATGAAATTAGGTGACGCTGCAGCTAAGATGAATATCGAAGTCATTCCGACGGGCGCCTTGTCACTCGATGTCGCTCTGGGTGTTGGTGGGATTCCCCGCGGTCGCTGTGTTGAAATATATGGGCCTGAATCTTCCGGTAAAACCACGGTTGCTTTACATATGGTGGCTCAGGCGCAAAAGCTTGGTGGTATAGCTGCTTTTATTGATGCGGAACATGCTCTTGATCCAACTTATGCCCGCAATTTAGGGGTAGATATTGATAATTTATTAATTTCTCAGCCCGATTTTGGTGAACAAGCCTTAGATATTGCAGATGCTCTTGTACGAAGTTCGGCAGTTGATCTGATTGTTGTAGATTCTGTAGCTGCTCTTGTTCCGAAGGCAGAGATTGAAGGCGAAATGGGTGATTCCCATGTGGGGCTTCACGCCAGATTGATGTCACAGGCACTTAGAAAGTTGACAGGTATTGTCAGTAAATCCCGTACGACGATTCTCTTTATTAATCAAATACGGGAAAAAGTGGGGGTTATGTTTGGTAATCCTGAAGTAACGACAGGAGGACGAGCTTTAAAATTTTATGCTTCTGTACGATTAGATGTTCGAAAAGGGGAAACAATAAAAAACGGCAATGACATTATTGGAAGTAGAACAAAAGTCAAAGTTGCCAAAAATAAAGTGGCTCCGCCTTTTAAAGTTGCTGAGTTCGATATCGTTTATGGACAAGGTATTTCACGTGAAGGCATTATTGTTGATTTAGGGGTGGAGCTAGATATTGTCAATAAAAGTGGTACGTGGTTTTCCTTTGGTGATAATCGTTTGGGGCAGGGACGCGAAAATGCTAAGCAGACACTTAAGGATAATCCGCCGTTAGCTGATGAAATTGAGAAACAAATTCGGGCACGCTTGATTCTAAGCAAAGAGGACTCTCCAGTCGCAGCAGAAGAGGTTTTTAGTAAGGATACCAGTGAGACAGGTGATACAATCGAAAGTTAATATTATTTTAGCGATGATTATCTGTTATATAGGACTAAAGTAGCTTTTTTTGCAGGAGTTTCTTCTGAGCATAAAGAATAGCTTTTACATTACAGGTATTTGGAGGTAAACATGAGCAGCAGTTTAAGACTTAGTTGTACATGTGGTAACACAGAGATTTTGTCAAATAATATGGATAAATTCCAGTTTTCCTTAATTAAGTTTTCGACAGATAGTAAGACCGGGAAGATGCGAATTATTTGTAAAGCCTGTGGTCAGGAAACAGAAGAATTATTAATTGGAAATAATTAATTGGACTATTTTTCATATTTTAAAGGGCTGTTCTGAAATGAGAGTTTCAGGACAGCCCCTTTTATTTTGTTAGTGTCTTTCAAGACCATATTTTTTTAAGTATCTGTATAAGGTAACGCGGCTTACATCAAGCATATTGGCGAGACGAGAGATATTGCCACCAGCAGCTCGCCAAGCAGTCATGAACACTTCTTTGTCTTCCTTCCAGGCTTTATCCAGATTGGTTCGACCAGGAATGAGAATACTTTCAGCAAAAATAATATCACCGGCTGTTTGGAAAAAGGCTTGTTCTACAACGCCTTGAAGCTGTTTAATATTTCCTGGCCAATCATAGTCCGTTAACACTTGCATTCCATCGGGTGCCAAAGATTTAATCGGCAAGTGGTGTTGTTCGGCGAGTTCAGTAATAATGTGATTCGTTATAATGGGGATATCGACGCTGCGTGATCGCAAGGAAGGCACGCGAATCATGGATTTGGCTATTAGAGAAAAGAATTTATCAGAAAATACCCCGCGCTCAGCTAATCTCTTGAGATCACTGTCACAGGCTGCAATAATGCGGACGTCAAAGCTGCGTAAAATCGTGTCGTTGGCGCGAGTCAATCGCCCTGATACGAGAGCTTCTGCTAAGCGATTGGCTAGATGCATGGGCAATTTTTCAACTTCATCTAGAAATAGCGTACCACCATTGGCAAGCTCCAATTTTCCTGGACGGGCTTCAGCTTGGCTATCTATAATACCAAATAATTCGGCATCAAGTAGTTCGAGGGGCATATCACCGCATTTGACGGATATGAGTGGTCCAGCTGCACGTGGACTGGCTTGATGGATACCATGGGCGAGTCGTTGTTTTCCTGTTCCTGATTCGCCTTGTAGCAGCAGATGGTGGTCATGTTTGGCTGCGCGTGTAGCTTTTTCTTTCATCGATAAGAAGGAACTTGATTCGCCTACCATGCTTGATAAGCTGTAACGTGAAATATAGCCGGCCGCATGGGCTACTAGTGTACGAAGATCCTCGATAGGCAGTGAAACGGCGACGACACTTGATACTTCTTCGTCACGAAAAATGGGAACGACTGTCGTAATATCTTCATAGGTTTTACGTGGTGTAATCCACGTTACTTCTTTATTATACGAAGGAATACCATAAAAGCCTTTTTTGATGGGCGTGTGTCGATAGTTTAGTACGACATTGTTTAAATTTGGTTTTTCATTACTATGTTCGGGTAATATCCCTGACAGGCGGTTTTGACCGAGCGTGTTTGTATAAGCAACGGTTCCCCCTGGTAAGATATGATAAACTGCCAAAGGAACGGCATCTAAAATGGTATGTGTGGCTTCGAGGCGTTCCAGCGTTTTTAAATGCGTTTCCATGGCGTATTTCATGGATAGCAGAATTGTAACGAGCATGTCAGGATCAACGCCGTTTTCTTGTACTGAAATGAGCGTAATAATGTAACGTAGTTCGTCATTAATCATAATTGGCACGGAGCAAGCATCGCTATTATGGGCATCTTTTCGCCACATTTCAGGTCCAAACATGAGAAATGAAGTTTGGTGCTCATAAGCAATGCTAATGCTTGACGTACCAATATCTTGAATAGCTAGGCGTGAACCTTCTACTTCGCCAGGCGTTTTTTGGAAAAATGGCATGGCATAGCTTTTTAAGGCATAACAATTTTCATCAAGTAACAGGAGATTGAGGTTATTCGTATGGAAGAACTCATGAACCGTCTGATAAAGGCCAGTCAAAAAGTTCAGGGCGTTTGTATGCTTTTGCTGTAAATTAGCCAGTTTATCCTTGGACAGTTTTGGTAATTGCACGGGGTCATCATTGGCGATATTTAGAGAGTGGCTTTCCTGCCAGGATGCAGCAATCCAGGGGTGTACATTGGGATCAACTTCATTTTGCTGTATGTATTTGTCATAGTAAAGTTTTAATTTTTCTTTGTTGCGTTTTTCTCTTAACATGGTGTCCCTCCAACATTTCATGAGCGAAATCCTATTATTGAAATTATATCATAACTTTTGGCTGCTTTTAAAGAATAGTATGTCAAATATGTGAGTATTGTAGTTATCTGTAAAAATTTGTCATAATCCTTTTAGGTAGCTTGGCTAATGTTTTCTTCTATTATAGAATGAACAATTCAATCGGTGAAGTCAAGTAATTTATTATAAATTGTCAGAAAAGATCATTTAGCTTAAAAAACACTAGATATAGTAATATAAAGTGAAATTTATGGCAAAATGCCCCCATAGGTTGATTATGTGGGAGTTTAGTCGCTAGAAAAAATACGGGGGATCTGTTATAATTAAGAAAAACTTTGGAGGAATATCCATGATTATTGAGGGTATCAATGTAGTTGCTGCTCCCGAATTAAGCGACCAGGAAGTTTATAAGATAGTCAATGATGAAATAAAAATATGGATAAGCAAAAACAAAACACTGGCAAAAATTGAACTCTTGCTTGACGATGAAAATATTCTTGTTACGGCAATTGAAAAGTCACCCATTCGTCGTGTGCGCCGGATTACAGGCTATCTCTCCAATATGGAGAATTTTAATGATGCGAAACTTTCTGAACTTAACAATCGCACCAAGCATGTTTCGTGAAACAGCTTTACTATCAATAGGTTATTACCGTGAGAAAAAGGATTGCCCAAAAGGTAGTTCCTTTTTTATTTACATAATTTTAATCAAACAATAACAGAAAGCAAGATATAAACTGTTAAACTTTTCTTAAAATCAATATAAGGAGAGGGTGAAGCGATGCGATCTTTTAATACCAAGCAGGTTGTTCTCATTGTATGGGTGCTTTTGACAATTATTTTGCCATGCCCAATTTCTGCTGCTCGGGAACAGCCCCAATTTTACCATCTTACAGTAATACATACCAATGATTTTCATGATTATGCGCCCTATGCCCTGGCCAGAAAAGCAACGATTATCAATCAAATACGGGCGGAGGCGCCCAATGTTCTGCTTGTTGATGCAGGTGATCTCTATGTACGTGGCCCTTATCATAAGATCTTTTATGGCGAAATGGAAATGGCCGCTCTCAATGCCATGCATTATGATGCCTGGGAGCTTGGTAATAACGAGTTTAAAGGGCATCCCGATCCGCTTATTGCTGATCAGAAGCTTTACAATTTAATTAATCAAGCACAGTTTCCCACATTATGTTCCAGCATTAAAACAGCTGCAGGTGAATATTTACCTGGTGTAAAGCCTTATACAGTAAAGTCCGTTCATGGATTAAACATTGGTATACTAGGTGTTTCTTCTATGAAAGTAAAAAATTATCCTCAAGCATCAAATAAGATTGTTGAAGACCCTGTTGCTACAGCGCAACAACTGCTTCCAAACGTGAAAAGGGAATCAGATATTCAGATTATCTTATCTCACGCAGGGTTATCAGCTGATGTACAAATGGATATGAAGTTAGCCGGCAGTGGTGTTGCATTGATCGTTGGAGCGGATGACCATTATGTCATTAGTCAGCCTATTTATCGCACAGGCGGCATTCCCATTGTGCAAGCAGGTGGCGAAGACAATATTTATTTAGGGCGTGTGGACTTAACCTTTGAAAACAAGGATGGAAAATGGGTATTAGTTTCTCATCAAGGTCGCCTTTATCCGATTACAAATGATATTCCGATGGACCCAACTATTAAAGAAATTATTGATCGCTATTTAGCTACTACCCAGAAACAAGCTGCCTAGAGAATAAATCCATTTAAAACCGGATGCCGAAAAAATATTCACAGCCCCAAGTAATTTTTGATTACTTGGGGCTTCATGTTGCCTTCAATCAGGTTCGGTAAGTATTCATGTCTTCACTGAAGTTATGGATGACTGTTTTAAACTCATTGATTTTTTCCATCATACTGTGGAGCTTCTCGTTGTATACTTCTACAGAAGCACTGACTTCTTCACTTGATGCTGAATTTTCTTCGGAAATCGCAGCAAGTGATTCGATTTTGTTGTACACTGTATTTAATCCATTCATTTCGGTTTCTAATTTATTTAGCATACCGACAATATTATCTGCTACATGGTGAATATTTGTGACATGAAGGTTATTATTGTCAACAACCGATGTCAGTTGATGGCTTTCATTTGTAAGAACATCGAATTCTTCTTCGATAGAGGTGGCAACACTACCGATAATATTGATTAACACCTTTAAGTCGCTGGAAATATTTTCCGAGTACTGATGAGATTGTTCCGCTAGTTTGCGTACTTCTTCAGCGACAACGGCAAAACCGCGACCTTGTTCGCCCGCTCGTGCTGCTTCGATGGCGGCATTTAAGGCGAGCAGATTGGTTTGACCAGCAATGGCGGCGACAAGTCCCGTGATTTCGTTGATTTTAGCTGCCTGGGACTGCAGGTTTTCAGCTGCCTTTTTGACTTTACTAAAGTTTTGAAGGCTGCTACCGAGCTTGAGACTCGATAATTTTACATCGCCAAAGCCCTTGCTTATTTCATTCACAGCCGATTCAAGCTGTTGTTTGTTTTTTGTTTGCTCTGTCATCATTTCTTTGAGTGTATCAAGATTACCGTTTAATATCATGACGGCATCCGTTGTTTCTTCGGCTTGATTCGTTGCTGCCAGTGCTACATCATGGACAACACCTGTAATGCCATTAGATGTTTCTGTCATGTGATTGGCGAGGCCATTGAAATCATCGGCAAATTTGCCCATTTCATCGGTGATTCCCTTAAATCCGACAAAATCACCTTTGAGCAGTTGTTTATAACGGCGTAATGCATTTGTAAGACGTTCAAATTCGTCTGATGACAGGACTTTCTTTTCAACGATATAACGGTGCGCTTGAAGGTCATCAAGTTCTTCCGTCAGCGTATTCAGTGGCGATAGTAATAATTTGGCTCCTATAAAACTGATTGCGCCAGCTAGGATTGCAAGCCACAAAGGGGCTGTTATACCGGAAAGAATGAGTATGCTACATACTAAGGCTGTAGCGAGGGCTGTAAATAGCCCGATTTTAGTTGCGACAGAACGAATGAATCCAAAGGAAAATAGCTGATTGATGCGGAAACGTTCAATGTGTGTGATGGGCTTATCAAAGGTAAGCTTTAATTTTAAAATGTCACTGCTTTGCTCAAAAGGCTCGACTTGAATCTTCTCGTGAAAATGCTCGGCTGCCCCTTTAAGTAGGCCACGAAAGTAACCAAACATGGCTCGTTTGGAGCGATAGCTAATAATGGCCTGATTTTCGGAAATGGGATGGATTAATAGTTCCGGTGGCTTAGCTCCAGGAATGCGCTTTACAATGACAACATGAATATCATAAATGGAGCGAAGAAATGAATAAAGATTTTCTTTTTGAAAAAAGGCGGGATACACTTTAAAAAATGTTTTTACATTATCTTCACCAATTTCCAGCCAAATTTCATCGGGTTTTTTGCCGAGCTTTTGGGCGATGAATTTGACGAAATTAAAGGGCTTTTCATCAGGTATTTCTTCTGTCATGAGAAAGATCTTATCAGGGGGCCAGCCCACATTCTCCATCGCCTGATTGGTTAGGTCATCACCCCATTTTTTTCTTGCTGTGTCCATCCAAGTACTTACAACAGTTGCTTTCATTTTGTATTGATCACTCCGTTTTTCTCAGACATTTTTAGACAGATTATTTTTTAATATATATTATTGTTCTGTAAAATAGGGTGTTATTCCTCTTATAAAAGATAGATTATTAATAAAATATGTGTTAAAATGCTGATATTTGTCACAAAGTGAACACCCTAAGAATAAAGACTGATTCTATTTAACGAAACTACTAAATGAGGTGGATGTTATGCGTTTACGCCGGAGGCCTTGGATTGCTACGGCCATTCAAGATTATAGCGATTTCATTGTTAATTTAAATGAATCTTTAGTAAAACCAGATTGGGAAGCTCTATTTGGTCGTAAGGCTTCTTTATATGTGGAGCTTGGCACAGGTAAGGGCCAATTTATTACGGAACTTGCTCGTCAAAATCCAGATAGGAATTATGTTGGCGTTGAAGCGCAACATGATATTATTTTTTATGCTGCGCGCAAGGCTCAGGAAAAGGAACTGGCGAATGTGAAGTTTTTATTGATGGATGCTAATCAGTTGACAGAGATGTTTCAGGTAAATTCGGTCATGGGTCTGTTTATTAATTTTTGTGATCCCTGGCCCAAAAAAAGACACGCCAAAAGGCGTTTGACTTTTCATGGCTTTTTTGATAACTATCGTCAGGTTCTTGAAAAAAACGGATTGTTGAGTTTTAAAACGGATAATCGTGACTTGTTTGAGTTTTCCCTAAATGAATTTGTAAATGCGAATGTAAGATTGCAGAATATTAGCCTCGATTTGCATGAAAGTAATATGATCGGAAATGTCATGACAGAATACGAAACTAAATTTTCTTCTATGGGGCAGCCCATTTATCGCTTGGAGGCCGTATTTTCCTGAACATTTGCTGGATATGCAGCATAAACTGTAGTAGTGTAAACTACTTAAAGGGAGAGTGTTATTATGCCGCGTCAAGCCCTTGCAAAATCGGCCAAGGTTCCCTTGCCGCCTTTAAATGGCGAGGAGGTTTGTTTTTGGTTGCGTATTTTAGCGGATCATGCGCTGTTTTTACGGGCCGGCCTTATGGGCGAGGACCCCGCCCTAGCCGATGAGGCACAAGCTTTTTACCAGAAAATTAATGATCTTCGATGCCGCGCAGAGCAGTCGCGAAAAATGGCTGAGATTGTTGCTCAGGCTTTGCCTGTATTGCTAAATTTCTATCAGTTTCAAAAACAGCTTGTGAATGAAATGTTGGTCTGTGAACTTCATAGTCATTTATATCCATTGCAAGTCGATCACTTAGTAAGAGAAAACGGATATGCTATTCGATTATTCGAAAAAATTCAGTTAGGAAAGCGTACGTATGTGAACACGAAGGCCCAGGAAACATTATTTTGGGTGCGTATTATGGAAGACCACAGCCAGTTTATCGGGATTCTAACAGACCCGTCTGAGCGTAATGTGGTTGCTACGGCTCGTAGCTTTGCACACGAGTTTGATGATTTGTACTTACAAGGCCGCGATTTTGTATCACTTCTTGACAGGAAACATCAAGAGATACCCGCTTTTTTGCGGTATCTTGATGATACACGCCGCGCTGTTTGTCGGTTGAGAGATTTTAAAAAATTGGTGGAAGAGCTTATTCATTCCTGTCGCCTCGTTGGGATTTTACCTGAACAGCTCGCTGACCATCTTCGGCGTGAGGCGGAACATTTTTTGATGATTTTAGCGCTACTTGAAAAAAATATGTTGGACTGTGATGAGTCTGCTGAGGAAGAGTTTTGTCCGGTTGATCCAGAGCTAGCCACATACGTAGACCGTACTGAAGAGGTTGTAGTGGACGAGGTAAAACAGGAAGCTTCCAAATGTGACTCAGGAAAACATAAATGGCCTTATCAATATCAAAAATCAAGTAAACTGGATTTAAATGAAGAAGCAGATTGTGGGCGAGAAGAGCCCAATGAAGTTGTTGAATCAAGTGTAGTCGTTGAGTCAGGTGAGACAGTTGAGACAGTTGAGTCGGAAAACGTGGCTGCCCCTATTGTAGTTCAGCAACCGGTCGTAGAAGAAAAGCCTAAAGGAAGGCAAGCAAAGCATCAATTCCCTCAAGTTAAGTGGTCAGATCATTGGCCACGGCCCTTAGGTAAAAAAAGCAAATAGATTTTCAACTAAAAAAAGCAGAGATGCTCTGCTTTTTTATTTTGCCTGCGGAGAGGTTCATGTATTATTTTGGGACGGGGGTAGGTAGTATCAGGAGTAATCCCAGTAGTGTACGTTCGGGACTGTTTGTTATGGAAACAGGTTCGCCAAGTGTCATATCAATGAGTGTAAGATCAGCGAATTTTTGACTTGGCCCAATGGCAAAGCGATTATCAGGTAAAAAATGCAGAGAAGAAATACTATGACCAATGAGCCATGTGGCGTCAAGTTTTTTTGTTGTTAAATTTATTTTGCTAATAAAACCGCCATCTTCATGAATGACATAAGCAGTGTTTTCCGTGGGGCTCATGGTAATTGTTGCAGGATAGGTTTTTATGGGTTGTAAAGGACAATTAAAAGGAATGACTTTAACAAGATTGAGCGTGGAATTTGTTGTTTCTAGTAACGCCAGACCTTCTCCAGTCCATTGCGTTGACGTATAGGAAACAAGCAGTAGTGCTTCATTTGTAAGTTGTAGTTGCGTCGGGATACCCGGAATAAACTTTTCACTCAATAGTTGCCCTTGCCGATTGAAGAGTGCAATTATGCCACCCTGCTCTTGTTCCCAAATGGTGTAGATTGAATCACCTGCAATTTGGATTCCAACGCAGACTGCATTTTGTTGGGGGCGTCCGAACAGACGTAAGGCGTGATTGTACCAGATGTAAAGACTGCCATCTTTGCAAGCAATCATAAGCTGCGATGCTTGTTCATCTCCTGCAATTTGTAAGGGTGAAATGTCAGGAATAGGCAGTGGGTGGAGCTTTTTTTGGGGGGATAAGTTTTTTTCTGTTGCTAAATATTGAAAAATGATGTTCTCGCCGGTTGTTTCGTTTATAGCCAGGATGTAAACAATTGACTTGTTTAATAGAACGGCATCAAGTGGTTCTATGTCCGGCGGATAGGGAGTTTCGGCAATAAAAGTTCCGTTTAGGCCGTGGACATGTAAAATTTTGTGGGCTGCTCCGTCAAAGAGTAGCATTTGGTAAGGCTTTTCCACTGAAAATCACCTCGTGCAAGAGTCAAAAAGGGCAGGAAGATTTCCTTTGATAGTAGAAATGAACTACAGAACAGGTAAGATAATAAAGGAGTCGTCTATGGTTAAAACAATTCCTAGGTTTTGGAAAAATCCCATTGAAGCATTGCTTGTTATTACATTTTTGTTAATTATGTTTGGCGTTATTAATGTATTTAGTGCAAGTTTTGTTGTAGCGGGCCAACAGTATCATGATAGCTATTTTTATGTAAAACGACATCTTATGGTGCTTGTGTTGGGTTTGATCGGTTTATATGTTTGTGCAAAACTTGACTATCACCGCTTAAAGGGGCGTCCTCTCGTTTATTTGATGTTTGGAACGCTCATCGTTCTTTTGCTTGTGCCTCATATTGGTTTAGATGCGAATGGTGCGAAACGCTGGATTCGACTGGGGGGGATTAATTTTCAGCCGTCAGAAGTAGCCAAGTTAACAGTTGTTTTGCTTTCTGCTGCTTATCTCGGTCCGAAACTAGATGGTAAACGAGCCATTTCTTTGTTATCAACACCTGTGTTTGTTTCTTGTGCCCTGGGTTTTTTAGTTCTGAAACAGCCTGATATGGGGACGGCGACAGTTATTGTCGGATTATGTTTAATTTTGTACATCTTAGCAGGAATTCCCCATGATCAGACAATTGGCTTATGCGTCTTTTTTGCGGCGTTGTGCCTTTATTTAGTATATGCAGCAACTTATCGGGCGGAACGTATTGCTGCATGGATTGATCCCTGGGCTTATCAGCAGGGCATTGGTTATCAAGCCGTACAATCACAGCTTGCCATTGGCTCAGGAGGGCTACTGGGGACAGGCCTCGGCCTTGGTTCAAGTAAATTTTATTATTTGCCTGAGGCGCATACTGATTTTGCTTTTGCCGTGCTTAGTCAAGAGATGGGTTTTGTAGGTGCCGTACTTGTTCTGCTGCTTTTCACGGCAATCGGCGCGTATGGCGTTCGTATTGCACTTAAGGCACCCGATGGATTTGGGATGGTTCTGGGGATGGGGCTTACGTTGCTTGTTGCGGGGCAAGCCATTGCTAATATTGCCATGGTAGCCGGTTTGATTCCAGTGACAGGTGTTCCGCTCCCTTTTATTAGCTATGGCGGGACGTCGCTCGTTGTCAATTTAACTGCTATAGGTATTATGATCAATATTGGACGGAGAGGGCTTGGGAAGCAGGTAAGTGAGGACAAATCTTTTCCCGCATCGCCTCAGAAGCATCGCTTGAAGCTCATCCGCAGGTAAAAAAAGATTAAAAAAAACTTCTCCTGGGAATAATAACAAAAACAGGAGAGGTGAATGAGCATGATTTGGCTGTTGCGTGCAGGGGCTTACGCGATCAGCAGTTTTGCAATTTGGAACTTCTTTCAAGGATCGAGTTTTGGGGACCCATCTCTTGTGAAACATTTAGCACTGGATCAAGGGCACAGTATGTTACTTGGCGTTTGTGCAGGTTTTAGCAATTATACAGGTCTTGATGTTACTCTGATTCGCTTAGTATGGGCTCTTAGTAGTTTTTATCGAGGGATTGGCATTGGAATTTATATATTAGCCTTTTTTTTAATGCCGCCATCATAGAATAGACTGCTATGAGGAATGAACAAAAACCGCTGGTTTCATTGCAGCGGTTTTTGTTATAAGATCATTGTTCTTCCCCGAATAGGAAGGGAATTAGGCGGATGATGTGGAATATATAGGCCGTGCCAATGGTGGCTTTTCCATTTGATAGTAGGAAGTGTACAATTATGTTGCATTTAACGACCTCTTTTAAAGGGAGGATCGCATTGGCTGTGGCCGCTTTTTTGTTCGTAATTATCGTGATTATTGGGCGATTAGGTTGGATTCAGTTCGTAGAAGGTAAAAAATATACAGAAAAAATGAGAGAGCAAATGCAGGAAAATAAGGAACTGCAGTCGCCGCGGGGTACTATTTTTGACCGTAATGGTCGGGAACTCGCCATTAGCAGTTTGAATAAATCTCTTTATGTAAATCCTCGCGAATTTAAATCGGATGCGGATACGGTGGCAGCTGAGCTTGCGCCGCTTGTGAATATGAAGCCGGAGGATTTGGTAGCAAAGCTACAGGGCGAGAATTCATTTGTTTGGATACGACGGACATTAGAGCCAGAACAGTATCATGACATTAATCAAATCATTCGGGACCAAAAAATAAGTGGCTTGTATTTTGTCGATGAGAGTAAACGCTATTATCCCAATGACAATCTGGCTGCACAAGTACTTGGTTTTGTTGGCACAGATGATGTGGGTCTTGATGGCTTAGAGATGGCATTGGATAAAACCATTAAAGGGAAGATCGTTCATCAAGCTGTTGATACGGATAATTACGGAATTCCCATATTTAATTCGATTTTTACTTTTGCACCACAGGAGCAAGCGAGTAATGTAGTATTAACACTTGATAGTAATATTCAGTTTATTGTTGAGCAATGCCTCGATCAGGCAGTATTTGAAACGAATGCATCAGCAGCAACGGTTATTGTCATGAATCCCAAGACAGGGGAAATTTTGGCCATGGCGAATCGGCCTACATTTAACCCTAATGATTTTGCTAAATATAACGCCATGAGCTGGCGTAATCGGGCTGTATCTGTCATATATGAACCGGGTTCGACATTTAAATCTGTTGTTGCGGCGGCTGCACTGCAAGAGGGACTTGTGAGACCAAATGAATATTTCTCTGATCATGGCTACATTGAAGTATCAGGTCGCCGCATACACAATGCGAGCGGTGAAGAGGGGTACGAGAATCTTTCTTTTACAGATATTATTAAAAACTCCGTTAACACGGGTTTTGTACAAGTTGGCATGCGTGTCGGCGCTGTAAAGCTGACAGATTATGCGCGGAATTTTGGTTTTGGCAAACCAACGGGGATTGAACTTCCTGGTGAAGAATCAGGTATTCTCTTTAATCCTGCGGATATGCGGGCCTCTGATACAGCGACCATGTCGATTGGGCAAAGTATTGCCGTAACGCCGTTACAGCTTCTTACGGCAGTTTCGGCTATTGCTAATGACGGGGTTTTGTTAAAGCCGCATATTATTAAGGAAATTTATGGCGGCGACGGATCGGTAAAGGTTACGACTGTTCCTGATGTTGTCCGTCAGGTCATTAGTTCGGAAACGGCGCATACCTTGACAGAAATGCTCGAAAAAGTCATATCTGAAGGCGGTGGAAAGCAAGCGCAAGTCAAGGGTTATCGTTTTGCCGGAAAGACGGGAACAGCAGAAAGGCTAAATGAAAATGGTGCTGGTTATGAAGCAGGTCACTATATTGCTTCTTTTGTCGGGTTCGGTCCTATTGAGAATCCTCAGTTTGCTATTATTGTCGTTTTGGATAATCCTGGCGGCGTTTATTATGGTGGCCTAATTGCAGCTCCGGTGTTTAAGAATATTGCAACGCAGCTTGCCCGATATTTCAATTTAAAGCCTCAGCTTAATGCAGATGCTTTTCCAGCGCCGCAAGCTGCGCAATCAGTCGTTCAGCCTAAGACAGCTGTTTCTGTGCCGCCTGCGCCTGAGTTGCCGCCTGGAAAAGTTTTAGTGCCTTACTTAATTGGTAAAAGTATTCGTGACGCAGGTAATTGTGTCACAAGTCTAGGTCTTACATTCGTTCCGAATGGTACGGGTTTAGCTACAAAACAAAGTATTTCGGCTAATACGATTGTGGATATGGGGACGGAAATTATGGTGACTTTTGAGTAAGGTAAACGAATAACGGGCGGCTATGCCGCCCGTTAAAGAAAATACTCAACTTAAGCTTTTCCATTGACATCATATTGGGATGTTAACGTACTAGCCGGCTGTGCTTGGCCGCTAGAACCGCCTAAGTTTGATTCATACTGTTCGATCATTTTTCGAACCATGTGACCGCCTACGCGGCCGCAGTCAGCGGAGGTCATTGTAGCCCAACCTTGGTTTTTGACGTTTTCGGCAATGCCTAATTCCGAAGCGACTTCCATCTTCATACGGTCTAAGGCATTCTCAGCCGTTGGAGAAACAGGTTTATTGCTTCTTGCCATGTGTACCTCACCTCCTTATTTTGTTCTACTCATATTATCGGATTTAAGTCGTTAAAATATGCTTGGCTTTGTGTGTTAAATAGTTACAGAATTGTCAGTTTGCTCGATCTGCTTGAGGCGTGCATTTCAGAAAAATACTGCAGTAAACAAGGAATTAATGAGGTAAAGGAAGAATCTAAGGAATAGCTGAAGGATCATTTTATAATTTCATCATAACGGAGGAAGACCATGACTGCTGATAAAGATTGGGAAGAATTCAAAAATAAATTATTCGTAAAATCGAAGATTAATTTACATGATTATAAACCGGCCCAGATGCAACGGCGCATTGGCAATTTAATGACGCGTAATGGCGCAACAAGTTATGTTCAATTTTTTGACCTGATTAATAAAAATGACAAACTTTATAAAGAATTTATTGATTTTTTAACGATTAATGTGACGGAGTTCTTTCGGACACCGGAAAAATTTGTTGAACTTGAGACAACCGTATTGCCGGACTTAATGAGAAAAAATCCCAAACTTTCCATTTGGAGCGCCGGGTGTTCCACAGGTGCTGAGCCTTATACTCTTGCTATGATTCTTGATGAAATTTCGCCCAATACAAGGCATCGCATTTTGGCAACAGATTTGGATATTGAAATGCTGAATAAAGCGAAACAGGGTCAATATGTGAATAATGAATTGAAAAATATTTCACCTGCCCGAATGAAAAAGTACCTCCAGCCCTGTCAAGGGGGAGCTATTGTAAATGATTCTATTAAAAGTCGGGTGGAATTTAAACGGCATAACTTGTTACTCGATAGCTTTGAGAGTAATTTCGATATCATCTTGTGCCGAAATGTCGTGATATATTTTACTGAAGAAGCCAAAGAATCCTTATATCGTCGATTCTTTGCAGCCTTGAGACCCGGCGGTGTGTTGTTTGTCGGTGGTACGGAAGCTATTTTAAATTTCCGGGAAATAGGTTTCAAGCATTATTTACCTTTTTTCTATCGTAAACCTGAATAATTAAAGGACGCCCCAATGATAAAATTGGCGGTATGTATCTAGTAACTGGTCAAATAATAGCTGTTCAAGCGTTTTTTCACGAATGTCTTTGGCAGCTACAATATCGACTGTTTTGATGGCTTGATTATTTGCATAAAAGATAATTTCGCCAATTTTTTGCCCCTGGTAGATAGGGGCTTTTATTATTGTGGGAACATCGCAAGTTATCGTTACAGTAGAGCTTTGTTCTGCAGGAACAACGGCGGCAGCGCAAGTTTCCGCCAATCCGTCTAACTGTTCTTCCATGCCATTTTCCACTCCGATGGTGGTGACGACTTCATTGGCTGCTGCGTACTCCATGAGATCAAATGTATTAAAACCATAGTTGAGTAATTGCATGGAGTCAGCCCAACGGGCGCTGTCATGGAGAACGACAGCAATTAGTTTTTGGTTATCTCGTGTAGCGCTTGAGACAAGGCAGGGGCCGGCGGCACCTGTTGTACCTGTTTTTACTCCATCTGCTTCTTCAAACATCCAGAGTAACTTATTTGTGTTGCGTAAGTTGCGATCTTCCTCATGACCTTTACGATTGAGCCATTCAATTTCTGTTTCCTTTGTGTTGACCAGTTCGGCGAAAGTCGGATTTTGCATGGCATAACGAGTAATGAGGGCCAGGTCATAGGCTGTTGTATAATGGTCCGGTTTTGTTAGGCCATGAGGGTTCACAAAATGGCTTTCCCTGGCACCAATGGCATAAGCTTTTTGGTTCATTAGATCGGCAAAATTCTTTACGGATCCTTCCAGGTGCTGGGCTATAGCCACAGCGGCATCATTGCCTGAACGAAGAAGTAGTCCTGTCAGTAGTTCCCTCAGACTGATGTGCTGCCCCGCATAAAGACCCATTGTTGAGCCTGGCGTTGAAGCAGCGGATATGCTTATTGTCGCTATTTCATCGAGCCTGCCGCTTTCGATGGCAAGTAGTGCTGTTAGTACTTTTGTCGTACTTGCCGGAGCCCGCCTGGTATGGCTGCTTTTTTCATATAAGACTTGTCCTGTTTTGGCATCCATGAGAATGGCTGAAGCTGCTTTTAATTGTGGGGTATTGGCTAGGACGTGGACTCCTGCAAAGCAATTTATTACGAATAGCAAGAACAGCAGGAAAAGTAACTTCTTAAACATATTCGCCCTCCTTTAGGCATAATGTTTTAATGGGGGTGGACTAAGTGTTTCTTCGAAAGCGAAAAATGGTATTTTTAAGTATTACACTTTTTCTAGTTACGGCAGTAGCTGGAATAACGCAGGAACAGCTCCGCGAGCGGGGTGAAGTGATAAAAAATGTGCCGACTACTCATAAAGTAGTGGCACTCACCATTGACGATGGTCCTCATAGTAAGACAACGCCAGCAGTGCTTGCCGCACTCAAGGAGAAAGATGTGAAAGTGACCTTGTTCTTGTTAGCATCCAATGTTGAACAGCATCCCGAACTTGTTCAGCAGGCTGTTCAAGCTGGTCACGAAATTGGTACACATACCTATAGCCATACACTTTTGACGCGACTATCGAAGCAGGCTGTAGCAGATGAACTAACCAAAGCCGAAGAAATTATTAGTAAATTAGCCCCGAAACCCATTCTATTTCGTCCGCCTGGTGGTGCTTTTAATCAGGCCGTTCTTGCAGCAGCACATGAGCGGGGCTATACAACGGTGACATGGTCTGTCGATCCCGAAGACTGGAAGTGTCCGCCTGTTTCGAATGTCGTACAGCATGTTGTATCACACGTCACGCCAGGTAGCATTGTTTTGCTTCATGATGGTCAGTACCCTCTGCCAACACCAGAGGCGCTAAAACAGATCATTGATCAATTGCGTGCCCAAGGCTACACTTTTGTCACAGTCAGTGAATTACTCCAGTATTACGAAGTACGTGATTAGAGCTATAGCTCATAGGGTTTTAGCTTTTGCCAATGGCTGGCGATCTGATAATCATAGCGTTTCATTGTTGCTGAACGTTCACTGCGTACCGATTGAATGGCGCAAAAAACATCGTGCTGGAAAGTATAAATTTTTCTTTTGGGCACTACAATGGGTTTCGCATATTCTGAAAGTTTTGTAGCTACCTTGGCATTTACCTTGCCTGGCTTGAGTAAAACAGCAGGTTCCAACATGTCTGATCCATCATAACGATGAATCAGACAATTGGGATTTAAGTGATCAATAACATTTTTTTGTTCCCCATCATAAGTTAATGGACTGTTGCAGTGTTGACAATGTTGATGGGCTTCAGTAAAATAACTGAGGCAATTTGGACAGACAAAGCCATTTAACATGATCATCCCTCCAAGGATAGAGTAACCCGAATCGAAACGAAGTATTTTCATTGCCAGAAAAAAAGTATTGACAATGAGCTTCCTGATTTTATATACTAACTATAATCAAATAAAATAGTAACTTCGATGATCAGGAAGAGTACACAGGATAAAAGAGTCTCAGCGAGCCAATGAGAGTGAGAGTTTGGCACTACTTAGTCTGTCGAATGGACCTGAGAGAAACAGACCGAGACACGTAGAGTGAGGTAGGCTCTGTCGGAAACTTCCGCCGTTATCATTGGAAGCGGGTATCAGAGGTTTTTTCCTCTCGTACTTGTCAGAGAGCCGGATGGTTTATTTTTAATAAATCATCAATCAGGGTGGCACCGCGGGTTAACCCCTCGTCCCTATTATTAGGAGATGTGGGGTTTTTTATGTTGCAAAGAATCCGAAGGAGGACAAATGAAATGAATGATGAGCCGTTGAAAAAAGACCAGACTTTTGTAAGTTTTGATAAAAACGAGGGAAATAAGTATCGTTGGATGGCTGTCACTGCCTTGCTCTTAGCTATTGGTGCCATCTTGCATTTTGTTGTTCCCAGTGTTGGCGGAATCTCTCCAAACTTTATGATTTCCATGTATGTGATTGCTATTAATTTGACTCGCCCGACCTTGTTGGAATCAGCCGGTATTGGGCTTGTAGCTGGTATTATTAATATTCCGACATCTAAGTCAGCATTTCCTTTTGCTAATATTCCCAGTGAACTTGCCGGAGCCCTTTGCTGTGCCGTCACGATTCATTTATTTGCTGGCATGCATTTGAGCCGATTTAAATTGCTGCCAGGTTTGTCAGCGGGTCTGAGTACACTTGTCAGTGGTCTTATTTTTACGGGAATTTTAAAGTTTGTGCTTGTTTTGCCGTGGAATGTCTATTTTTATGGCATGCTGCCTGTTGTGGCAATTGTGGCATTGCTTAATGTGGTGATTACGCAGGTTTTGTATTATCCTGCTGAGAAATTATTTCATCGTCAGGAGAATGAGGAAGAATGAACATTCGGTTGGAACACTTTTCCTATGCTTATCAGAAGAAAATTATTTTAGATGATATCAATCTTGCTATGGAATCAGGCAGTTTGACAGTCATTACCGGACTGTCTGGTTGTGGTAAAACGACACTTTGCCGGACTTTATGCGGTCTTGTGCCTCATTATTTTGGCGGCAAGGCGGCAGGCCAAATTTATTTTGGCCAAAAGAGCAGTCTGACGAGTTCTTTAACGGAGATTTCGCCTCAAGTTGCCATTGTTCTTGAAGACTATGAAAGTCAGCTGTTTAGCATGACTGTTTACGATGAAGTGGCTTATAATTTAACGTGTCCACCTGCCAAGCGAACGGCGATTATTGAAAAATACCTCCGGCTTGTTGGGCTAGAGGGGCTTTCTCAGCGTGAAGTATCCAGCCTGTCAGGCGGGCAAAAACAGCGCCTTGCCATTGCCGGGGCTCTTGTCAAAAGACCGCAGCTGCTTGTTTTGGATGAACCAGCGGCGGCGCTCGATCCGGCAGGTACAACAGAGCTTTATGCCCTGCTCAGCAAATTGTGTAAGCAAGGACTGACTGTTATTGTTTCGGAGCAGGACCCGCGTGAGTTAATGCTGCTCGCCGATCAAGTCGTTTTTTTGCAGCAGGGCAGAGTGGCTTGCTCAGGCAAGAGTGAGGAAGTTGCCGCTTTCTTGGAACAACAGGAAGAGTACCGGGAATTTTTGCCTGACCTTTGGAAGCTGCGCCTATTGATTGGTGATCTTTCATTGCCTTATTGGAAGAGTTCAGGTGAGGCGAAGCTCTTTTTGGGCCACTATTTAGCAGGTGGGGTGGAACAAAGTGCTTAAGCTGGATCAGGTGAGCTTTGCCTATAGCCCTGAGTTTTCTTTACATGAGATTAATTTTTCTGTCGATCATGGGGAATTTGTTGCCATTGTCGGCAAAAACGGAAGCGGAAAGACAACGCTTACGCGCGTCATTATGGCCTTAACACCGATTGAAAGTGGGCATGTTTTTTGGCACGGTCGCGATTTAGCCGGCAGTGAGCCTGCCGATTTGGCTCGATTTATGGGTTATGTTTTTCAAAACCCTGATCTGATTTTTTTTCATTCGACAGCTGAAGAAGAAGTAGCCTATGGGCTTAGGCAACTAAAGGTTGAACCGAAAAAAATTCAGCAGCATGTTACGCAGGCCTTTGCTGCTGTGGAACTTACTGGGCAAGAAAAGAAAAACCCCCGTCTCATGACGAAGGGGGAAAAACAGCGGCTGGCTATTGCTTGTACATTAGCCATGGAGCCGGAACTTTACTTGCTTGATGAACCAACTTGTGGGCAAGATATGCCCTTTCGCGATAAATTGATGACGATGCTTACTGGGCTGTGTCATCAGGGGAAATCTATTCTTGTTGTTACGCATGACATGGAGATCGTCGAAAAGTTTGCTTCTCGTGTGCTTGTTTTAAATCAGGGGAATTTAGTCTTCGATGGTTCTCCAACGCAGTTATTTAAGGATATAAAGCAGGCCTTAAGCTGGGGATTAAAAGTGTCTGATGCCAACGTGTTGTCACAAAATCTTGCGAACGTGGGGATCAGTCCAACAGGGTCTTTAACGCAGCTTGCTGAACAGATTCGCTTGCGAAGGGGGCAATAATCATGGAAATACGTACAATAACAAAATTTATCTTGGCTTGCACTGTTACGTTGTGGTCCGTTGTTTTGCAAAATCCCTTACTATTAATCCTGTTAGTTGTGGCTGAAGTAGCCCAGCTTGCTATATATTCCAAGCTAAAGTCATCACAAAAGATGGTCTTTAGTTTGTTTGGCTTTTCTATTGTTTTGGCTATCATCCAGCTTGTTTTTGGCGCCGCAAAAGAAGTGGCTATTCTTTCAGCACTAAAGATGCTGTCGATGACACTTATTTTTGTGTATCTCATGAGTACAACCAAATTAACACAGTTTCATCATTTGTTTGTCCATACCTTTCATTTGCCGGCAGAATATGCTTTTATGCTGACTTCTGTTTTCCGTTTTGTTCCTGATCTGATTAGGGAAAGCCGCGAGGTGCGGGAAGCTCAGACTTGCCGCGGCTATCGTACTGGCCGGGGAGTGAAGCAAGTCATTTCCTATGCGGCATTAATTGGACCACTTGTTCTCAGAGCCGTGAGTCGTTCAGAAAGTATGGCCATGGCCTTAGCCTTGCGGGGATTTTCTCCTTGCAGCGTCGAAGCAGAAGGACCCATCGGGAGTAAGGATTACGCCTTTTTTGCAGGCTTGGTGGCTGTGACATTTTTCTTGCTTCGTGCCAGTTTGGCATCATTGTGATTTAAAAAGTGAAAAGTTCTCGGATTTCAGCCTCGTTCATTTTAGTTAGGAAGGTTTCACCAGGATGAATGAGGCTGTCAATCATTTCTCGCTTTTTCTGTTGTAGGGCATAAATCTTTTCTTCAATTGTATTTTTGGTGATGAGTTTGTAGACTTGTACAGCCTTCTGTTGTCCAATACGGTAGGCTCGATCTGTCGCTTGCTCTTCTACGGCTGGATTCCACCATGGATCATAGTGGATGACCATATCGGCGCCAGTCAGATTTAATCCCGTTCCTCCTGCCTTGAGTGAGATGAGGAACATTTGTTTTTCACCAGAGTTAAACGAATGGACGAGTTTGATGCGTTCTTCTGATTTGGTTGATCCGTCTAAATAATGATAAGAAATCTGCATCTCTTCCAGTTCTTGCTGTATAAGGTTCAGCATGCCTGTAAACTGGGAGAATAGCAAGATACGGTGGCCGCTAGACAAGGCGTCAGTTAAAATTTCTTTGAGCATATCCAGTTTTCCGCAACCGCCGTGGTAGTCTTCAATAAATAATGCGGGATGACAGCAGAGTTGTCGGAGTCTTGTGAGTAAGGATAGTATTTTAATTTGGCTTTTTTCGAAGCCATAGGTTGCAACTTCTGATTCAAATGCTGTCTGGGCTTTGAGAATCCAGGCACCGTACAGCTTGGTTTGCTCTTTTGTCATTTCATTGGTCATTTTACTTTCAATTTTGTCAGGCAGTTCCTTGAGAACTGTTTTTTTCATGCGTCGTAAAATGAATGGATGAATATGGCGCGTTAGCTCAGTGAGTGCTTGTGAGTCGCTATTTTTGATAATAGGTATTTCATAACGGCTAGTAAAATTCTTATGAGTGCGTAGATAACCTGGCATAACGAAATCAAAAATCGACCATAACTCCGTTAGGGAGTTTTCAATCGGTGTTCCTGTGAGGGCAAAGTAGCTGTTCGCTTTAATTTTTTTGACTGATTTGGCACTCAGTGTTTGTGGATTTTTGACATGTTGTGCTTCATCTAAGAAACAGTATTTGAACTGTCGTTTTTCGTAGAACTTGATATCCCGCTTGATGAGTGCATAAGACGTGACAAGTAAATCGGCCAGCCCACTGGCTTTTAGTTGCTTTTTGCGTTCGTCTGGTTGGCCGGAGATAACGGCCAATTTGAGAGTGGGGGCAAATTTTAACACTTCATCCTGCCAGTTATAGACAAGTGATGTGGGAGCAATGACGAGGGAGGGGAGCGGGCTTTGCTGTTTTTCTGAGAGAATAAATGTGAGGACTTGCAAGGTCTTTCCAAGTCCCATATCGTCAGCTAAAATTCCTCCCAAGCCATAGCTTGCCAGAGTTTTTAGCCATTTAAAACCTGTTTTTTGATAATCTCTTAGCTTGCCTTGAATTCCTTGCGGCAGGTTAAGCTCCATATCTTGGGGTTCGCGAATGTCTTGGACCATTTGTTTAAAAGACTTGCTGCGTTCCAGTGAAAAATCGGCATTTTCGCGGGCCAGACTATCGACATACAAGGCCCGATATTTGGGAAGCTCTATGATGCCCTTTTCTACATCCGTCGTACTAAGATCCAGTTCGTGGACAAGAGTGGCCGCCATTTGTAAATCAGGTGAATCAAGGGGAATAAAGGTCCCGTCAGGCAGACGGTGATAGCGTTTTTTCAGTTTGTAGGAAGCCAGTAATTCTAAGAGCTCACGCGGCGATGTTTCGTTATAATCAAAGGAAAATTCCAGCATATCCGTGTCTGTATTGAGTTTGACACCAGCCGTGATTTTCGGTGGCTGTTTCAGGACGATTTGTTTAAAAGCATCCGTGTAAAAGACCTCGGCCAGAGCTTGTACATCAGGCAGGGTTTGTTGCAGAAAGTCATACGTAGTTTCTTCATCAGGCTGCTGGAGTTTTTCGTGGTTCCAGGCAAATTGGTGTTGAAAAAAAAGCGTTAGTAATTCATTTTCTTCAACAAGGGAGCGCAGCAGCCACTGTCCCTTAATTTCTGTATTTTGGGAAGGCTGGGCGGGATTAATCACAACTTCACCGTAACGAAATTCAATTTGTGCGCTTATGCCGTCGCCGAAACGGTCGAGGTAAACCCGTTTTTCCAGAGTTTGTTTATAAAAATTTTCGTAAACAGCGTTGTCCACTTGGACAGGAACCTGTTCTTCCAATGATGGAAGCATCGTTGATACAAATTCTGATAAGGCTGTAGGCGGAATGGGAACGCTGGGTTTGCCGACCTTTCGAAAACATGTCAGGAGTGGTTTCATATAGCTGGAAAAATCGGGTTCAACCTGATAAATGTGCTGCTTGTAATAAAGAAAGGTGTAATCTTCATTCAGTCCCAATAGAGGCTCCTCTGCTTTGAGGGCGAGCTCTAAGGCGTCTTCAAGCTTATTGACTGAAAAAGTGACAGGAGGCCGTTCTTTCAGTATTGTGATATCGTTGGCAGGACTGCCGTTGATTAGGGCTGTAAAAGGGCGACTCATGACACAATCAAAAAAGCGGCTTAAGTTGTAATCTGTTAATTTAAATTGTCGCGGATCATTAAAGGCTGAATAAGAATTACTATAGTAACTCCAGTTTGCACGTTGCTGTTCTTCCGCATAAGCTTGCTTTAATAGGTTCAGTAGGGGCTGCGAAGCGTCATCAAATTGGGCTGTTTTTGGATTTAAGGTGAATTTTTTGCCATAAACAAGGGGTTCATTGTTTGCTAAAGCCATAAGGAATTTAGGGATATCTTTTAAAACATATAAACGCTCGCAGCCAATGGTAAATTCAAGCCAACTTATGCAGTGACCGAACTGATCAATAGAGACAGCATAGGTCGGTTGGAGTTTGATTGGGGATTGCGGAACTGATTCAGACGGAGGTGCTGTCTTTTGTTGGAAGAAGGTCAACAGTTCCTGTGTGGCTGATGCCAATTGGCGTGTCTGTTTTCTGCCGGCAAGGTCTTGGTTTTGAATACTTTTTAATACAGCAATCGTGTGTTTGCAGGCACCCTCATAGTTATAGGACGCTGGACACGTACAATCGTAAAATTCAATTTCGCCTGCGGCATCTAATTTGATACAGACATCATAGAGGGTTTGTCCAATGACTTGTGCTTCAAAGGCATGGTTATCCGTAAAAAAACGGAGGCCTTTGACTCTACCATCATGACAATATTGGCATCCCCTGGCATACGTAGAGAAGGTAGCTGCTGTCGAGCGAATTTGTTCTTCTGTCAGCATAAAATAAAATCCTTTCGCTTGTTTTAAGCATAACGCTAATTTTTTTCATTATAGCATGTTAAGAGAGGGAACCTTCATAAAATACATAAATTTACTTATGCGGATATATAATGATGTGATTGCCCCAGTTAAGGTTCAGCCAAAATTTGTTATATCGTCGGTCCCGAATGTAGGTTGACAGAAGTCAGACATATTTGTTATAATACTTTATGTCTTTCAAATACGGAGAGGTGTCCGAGCGGTTTAAGGAGCTGGTCTTGAAAACCAGTGATCCTGCAAGGGACCGTGGGTTCGAATCCCACCCTCTCCGCCATATTTATTAACATGGAGTGGTACTCAAGTGGCTGAAGAGGACGGTTTGCTAAATCGTTAGAGGTCGTGAGGCCTGCCAGGGTTCAAATCCCTGCCACTCCGCCATTAAAAGAAGAGTAAGAGGCTTTGGAATTTTTCCAAAGCCTCTTACTTTTCTTTGTGGGGTGAAAGCTGTTAATCTTTAAAGAGCAGTGATAAATAGTTACGACGTTTATACAATACTCGTAAGACAAAAATTGAGGACTGCTCTACTCGGTAAAAAACAAGATAGTTTTTGCAAATGATGAAGCGATACTCTATTTTAATGGAAAGAAGAGAACTCAAGGGTGTTCCTTTATGAGGAAAATCAGGTAAAGTGCGGATAGCATTGGTAATGAAACGGATTAAATCAAGCGCCGCTTCTGGGTTCATAAGGTCATTGGTTATATAGGCTTTAATGGCCGCTAAATCATCATAGACCATAGGAGAAATTTTTAGTGTGTACATGTTTATACTTTTACTTCTAATGATTTTTCAAGATGATCTATTGATAGCCAGCCTTTTTCTTTTCCAGTATGTTCACCATCCGCTAGTTCTGATAAGAGTTTGAGTGATGCAGTCATTTTTTCATATTCGTCAATATCCAGCAGGACAAATTTTCCTCTGCCGTTTTTTGTTAAAAATACGGGAGAACTGGCAGATACGTCTTTAAGGACAGAATTATAGTTTCGTAAATCGGAAATTGGTTTTATGTTTGGCATAAGGTTACCACCTCGTTCATTTGCTTTGTTGCTATTATTGTAGACTAATTTTAATTAAAATACAACAGCAAAAAAGACGTAATCTTATTTGACAATACAACCGGTTGCCTTAGGAAGCATAGGGACGTAGATTTTGTTTCGCGTGAAGATGAATTGGGCAAAAGCACAAAATCGCCGTTAAAGAGGCTTGACTGTTTCTTTAACGGCGATTTGTTTGCTATAATTATTGTTGCTAGGAATTTAGAGAGGTAGAACTGTCTGGAGGATTTTCGTTGAACAGTGGCCGGATGACCAAAATCCCCGGCTGTCTTTCCACAAGCAGCGTATCACTCGGCTGGAACCCGAATTTTTCCAGCCATTTCCCCTGGAGTTTGATAACAGGTACGGGCCGGCCGTTTTGATATAAGAAATTTACCGGCAGGAGACGATAACTCTTTTTGTTTCCGTCTAACATGTGTATGACCCCCTTATTGAGACTGTCAGCGGAATTGTTGTTTGCCGACGGCCTCTTTTTTAGGGGGAATTTAAAAGACGCATGTGTCAGGTATGCTTACCTACACATGCGTCGTGATGACAATACCCAAACATACCTTCGCTTGTACTATAGGAAATAATTGGGTATAATAAATCATGTCGTCGTGGACAGTGATCTGTTACGTGTAGGTGGTAGTGCACCTGCGCGTGCTTATAAGTGTTTGCCTCACTTATGAGACGCGGCGGCTTTTAAATTCCCATCTATTTCTAATTATAGTACGTATTCCAATTTTTGCAAGAGGAATTGGCAGAAAATTGTTCGACAAACAAGATTTTGAAATTAGAAGCACAGTGACGTATAGTTTGCTTCTTGTCTGGATGGAGAAAAAAGCAAACAAATCGCTGTTAAAGGCGCTTGACTGCATCTTTAACAGCGATTTGTTTGACGTATTATTATTGTTAGGAATTTAGAGAAGTAGAACTGTCCGAAGAATATTTTAAAGCTTGCTGCTATTTTTTAGATAATCGGCTATAATATAAGTGTATTGAATATTAGCCGAAAGGTGACGATGGGATGCGTTATATTAAACGTGATATGGAAAAGATCGTTACGGAACTTTCAGAACAATATCCTGCAATTTTAATTACAGGGCCTAGACAGGTTGGAAAAACAACAATGCTTCAGAATCTAATGGAAGGCTCAGATAGAACCTATGTGTCTCTTGATGATTTAAATATTCGAGCATTAGCAAAATCCGACCCAGCAATGTTTTTTCAAATATATAAAACACCAATTTTTATTGATGAGGTGCAGTACGCACCTGAACTTTTCACATACATTAAAATAATGGTAGATAGAAATCAAGAACCGGGTGAATTCTGGTTGACGGGTTCTCAAGTTTTTAAGTTAATGCACGGAGTTCAAGAATCTCTCGCTGGACGTGTTGCAGTGCTTAATCTCTCATCGCTTTCTCAAAATGAAATATATAATTCTTGCAATAATATTCCATTTACTGCAGATTTAAAAGTGTTAAGTGATAGACAAAAAACGATCAAAGTTGCGAACACTCCAGAAATATTTAAACGAATCTTTACGGGCGGGATGCCAGCGATAGTTAGTGGCAAGTACAAGGATAGCAATATCTTTTATATGAGTTATTTAAGCACCTATTTAGAGCGTGATGTAAAAGGACTATCAGGATCAATTGATTCTTTAAGCTTTATGAAGTTCATTACTGCTACAGCGTGTCGTACTAGTCAAATTGTAAACTATGCAGATATTGCACGAGATGCTGACATAAATCAAATTACAGCCAAGAGCTGGCTGACGATTTTAGAAACATTAGGAATCATATTCTATCTACACCCTTACTCAAACAATATCCTAAAAAGAACAATTAAGACACCGAAGCTGTATTTTTATGACACCGGTCTTTGTACGTATCTTACAAAATGGAGCAGTCCTGAAACACTTGAAAGTGGTGCAATGAATGGAGCTGTGCTAGAAAATTACGTAGTAAGTGAAATCTTCAAAAGCTACTATAACTCAGCGAAAACTCCATTCATATATTATTACCGCGATAAGGATATGAAGGAGATAGATTTGATCATTGAAGCTGATGGAAAGCTATCTCCAATTGAAATTAAAAAAACGGCATCACCGGCATCACAACTAACTAATGTATTCAAAACGCTAGATAGAGCAAATATAGAACGGGGTAATGGGGGTGTGCTGTGCATGAAGGAAGAGTTAATGGCATTTGATAGTAAGAATTATATTATTCCCATTAGACTTATATAATCGTCACAAAAGGCTATAGATAAAATTCACTATAAGGGGTCGGTATATTTTGAAAAGTCTGTTGACTAAAATCGTCAGCAGGCTTTTTTATATTCTGGGCAGAATGTTACTAGGGACATATTTTAAATAGAAAGAGGTGTGTCGATGCAATCCAAAGGTATTCAACTGAGTAAAGAGAATCAGGAAGTTTTGCTCGCAAGTATCCAGAAATTTTTCTTAACTGAACGTGATGAGGAGCTGAGTGAATTTCAAGCTGCGCTTTTTTTGGATTTTATCTTACAGGAAGCAGGCGTATATATTTATAATCAAGCCATCGCTGATGCCCATCAGCTAATGAATCAAAAAACAGAAGAACTTTTTTCACTTGAAAAACGTATTATTCCTCGCTAGTTGTCGAATAGTTTAGTAGAAATTTTAGTACTGTTGTGAGGTGATTGTATATGGGGCGCTGGATTTTACATGTCGATATGGATGCCTTTTTTGCCTCGGTGGAGCAGCGGGATCATCCGGAGTATCGCGGCAAGCCTGTGATTGTAGGCGGCCTTGGGGCGCGTGGTGTCGTCTCGACGGCGTCTTACGAAGCCAGACGGTTTGGTGTGCATTCAGCTATGTCCATGCATGAGGCGCGCAGGCTCTGTCCGCAGGCGGTTTTTCTTGTACCCGATATTTATCATTATCAGGCAGTGTCCCAAGCGATCCATAAAATATTTCGTGCTTTTTCACCGCTCATTGAGCCTTTATCACTTGATGAAGCTTTCTTGGATATATCAGGCATGCAACTGCTTTTTACCAGTCCTGTGGCTTTAGCTAAGCAGCTCAAAGCGACGATTCGGGCGGAGCTCAATCTTGTGGCTTCAGTAGGGTTGGCACCGAATAAATTTTTGGCTAAAATAGCGTCAGATATGCAGAAACCCGATGGTCTGCAGGTCATTGAATATGGCAAGGAAGCAGCGACAATTTCTCCGTTATCTGTCGACAAAATTTGGGGCGTTGGAAAAGTTACGCTACCGCAATTACGGCAGTTAGGGCTTTTTACGATTGGTGATGTTGCGAAGGCAGAGTTGGCGTTACTTGAACAGACTTTTGGTATTTTCGGGCGGGAGATGCAGCAGCTTGCGCGGGGAATCGATGTACGTCCTGTGTTGGTTCAGCAGGCGGCGCAGTCGATAGGACGGGAAACAACATTTGAACAGGATTGGGTTGATGAGGAAGCGATCTTGACGCACTTATTTGCACTAACGGAACAGGTTGGCTGGAAACTTCGGCAAGCAGGACTTGGTGCACGGAGGGTGACGCTTAAAATTCGTTATCCTTCTTTTGAAACAGTGACACGCAGCAAGACCCTTTCTCAGGTGATTTCACTTGATGATGATATTTTTCAGGTAGGACAGGCGTTGTTTTTGGCCTTACCGCGGCGCGAGCCTATTCGCTTGCTAGGGATTAGTGTCTCTCATTTGCTATCGACGAGCCAGTTATCGCTGTTCGAAGCGGAGGAAAGTAAAAAATCCAAACTTTCCGTAGTGACAGATGAGTTAAAAAGAAAGTTTGGTCAGAAAATTGTTACGCGTGGGCGACTAGTAACAAATAAAGAGAGCCGACACAAGTCCTAGCAGGAATTTGTGTCGGCTTTCTTTATAACTTGTTTTTCTTACGAAGCCACAAACAGAGCCAATAGGCAGTCTTTGCAGAATATCGGGAAGAGTCTATGATGTTATTGCGAATTTTTTGTTCAAGACTCGTGTTTGTTTTAGGATCAGATAAATAAAGTGCCTTGAGGCCATCAATGACAGTCTGGGCAAAAGCTGGTTCAGGTAAGGATTGGGCATATAAATAAGATTGAGTGGCAAAGAAAGCGAGTCTCTCGCTGAGTTCAGCGGGGTTTTGATAGTAAGTGACAAAATTCAAATCGCCTTCACGTTCATCTTCCTTACGATCAATAAAATAGTCGAGTAAAATATGAAAGCCGCAAATCCATGGAAAGTAGGCCGTCAGGGTCAGCTCAATCTCGTCAGGTGAAAGATAAGGCTTGCTAGCCAGAGCACAAAGCATAAAAATACCGAGCGTTGAACCGGCTGCTGCTGCAAATTCATAGGCAGTGAGTTCCGGATAGATGGGGAGGTAGCAGTCATTCCATGCAGCAAGCTTTTGCTCTCGTTCTGTCGTTGCAAGATGCTTATAGGTTTGAAGCTGGCTGTAGAGGGAAGCGAGCTTGATTACTTGTGATTTAACAAGAGTATAAGAAGGAAGCTTTTGCAGCTCCTGTTGACAAGTGACGACGAGCGTCCGAAGATAGCTAGCGTCGTGTTTATAAGGATAATAGCAATAATAGTTTTTTAACGGTGCATGGGGATTGACGGCATCTGTCATGGCTAAGTGAAGTTGGGTAAAGGCTTTTTCGTCTGTCACCGAGGCTCTGTCACAGAGATTATCCAGGTAATCACTTATCGTTTGGAGTGCTACAACGAAACGAACAAAGTCAGGTGTGCTGACGCCGGGATAGAGACTATAGACACTGCCGCCGAGACAGTGAAAGCGTTTTTGCTGAATGCTGCTTACCGCTTGAGCGGCTAATTCCGGTCCGAGATGTCTTGTAGCATAAGTATGCCAATAGACAAGCTCTTTGTCGACAAGTGGGAATACTTGGCGTATAAGCCGTGTAATGATAGCGGTTGAAACGATTAGTTGCTGGAACAAGGGTCTTGAATCTCCTTTATTATCCTATTCGCTTTAGTATGGACAGTAACGCTGGTTAATTATACAGAGCTACTCGTTAGGCGAATGGATGCAAGTCTTTGTTCCGTTAGGCTTCTGTAATAATGAGTGGCAACTTCATTTCTTTACGGAACCACTTTTGGTGTTTTTTTATTGCTTGTTGTTCAATGACGGCATTGTCATAAGCCTCGAATTTTAATTCCGCTTGAGTGGGTGTTAATTTTACCGTAACTCCCTGAATGACACTCATTTCTGTTTGGTCGAGACTTTCGGCAAGGGCTAGTATCAGGGCTAGCTTGCGGGCAATGCTCCAGTCAGCCTCGTCAAGAAATTCATAATAAATTCGCCGCATCGATTTGGTACTGACACCATGGTGCCAGCCCGTCACTGCGGAAATGAGCATTTGTTCACGATGCGTTAGACCAAAGAGCCGGGCATTTTCTACTAAGTAGGCGCTATGACGGGCGTGATCGTAATAATTAATGGTAATGCCAATATCATGGAGAAATGCAGCCGCTTTTAGCAAGGTCCGTTCGCGCAGCGTGAGTTGATGGAGTTTTTGCCATCCGTCGAACAGTGTCATGGCTAGATGAGAGACATGGTAGGCATGGATGGTATTGCCTTTATAGAAGAGTAACATGTTGCGTGTGCTGTGCATGAGGATATCAGGCAAGACATCGGCTTGCTGCTGGCGTGTGAGATAGTAATGCATAAAGAGTCCTTCTCTTAGACCGCAGCCGCTAATAATAAATTGTTCCCCAGCCGATACTTCAAATAGGGCTTTTACGACATTCATGCCAGCCAAAATAATATCGGCCCGATCACTGCTTAGACCGGGAATTTTGCGCCGTTGACTTAAATTCGTTTTAATCAGGCTTTCCCAGAGGCTATCCAGGGATACCATACCCATCCGATAATTGTGTAACTTCGGGAAAGGATAGTTTTTGCGTCGTTGGTCCATTTTGGCGATATTACGCGCTGTTCCGCCAATACCGACTAATGGCAAATTTAGCTTGCTTAGCCAGGGAATGGCCAACAGCTTGTCTAGGATATAATTATTTAAATTGGCAATTATTTCATCTGTAACCTTATCTTGTGTTTGGAATTTCTCCGATAAGGTAATGGCACCAAACGGCAAACTGACGAGTTCGGCTACTTGGTTGTTGCGGACCAAGGTCAGTTCGGTACTGCCACCGCCTAAGTCAAATAATAACGCATCTTTAATATCGATAGTATTCGTGACAGCAATACTTCCGATTTTCGCCTCTTTTTTTCCGCTAATGATTTCAAGGGGGATACCTGTCAATTCGCGTACTTTCGCTACAAATGCCTGTCCGTTACTGGCATTGCGGACGGCAGCGGTGGCTGTCGCAATAATTCTGTCTACCTTGTGTAACTGACACATGTGTGCAAAAACCTTTAAGGTGTGGATGGCCCGTCCGATGGCAGCTTCTTGAAGCTGATTGTCTTGCTCCATACCTTCACTGAGCCGAACACTTTCTTTTTGATTGTAGACGAGATTATAGGCACCGTTATGATAGATATGCATGACAATGAGTCGGGCTGAGTTGGATCCTAAATCGACAATGGCAATGTGCTCAGTCATATTATCACCTCCGGCAATAGTGTAGAAAATATAAATAATAACTACTCATAGTGATAGTATCAATAATAGGGTTCAAAAGGCAAGTGTTTATTTACACAAAAATAATCTTCTGGCGGCATAATAAGACAGGGAAATCCAGGAAAATGTCGAAAATAGTTTGATCATACAGAAAGGTGGTGAGACCATGGTAAAGCAAACGCCGGAATATTTTGCTGCCATTCATTTAGGATCGGAACAAGTGAGTATGCAAATTGTCGAATATACGTGTCTACAAGACATGAAAGTCATTGATCAAGTGAGTCGCCGAGTGGATTTAGGCGAAGAAATGTTTCAAACTCATAAAATTAGTTTTGGTACTTTAAATCAAGTGTGCAATCTTTTAAAGGGGTATTGGCGATTGCTCAAAGACTATGGTGTAAAAGATTATCGTCTTGTGGCGACAACGGCTGTACGTGAAGCGACAAATCAAAATTATATTATTGATCAGATCAAGGTCAAGACGGGTTTGCGTGTGAGTGTTGTCGATATGCCGCAGGAAATTTTTTATAAATATGTTTCGTCTTATCATAACTTAGCTGAGCAGGGGCTTACTGCAGATAAAGAGGGGATTTTGTTTGTCGATATTTCTTCAGGTGGGCTGGGTATGACGCTGCTTCAGGAAGAAACCATTCAATTTCAGCAAAATCTTCACATTGGCGCACTCCGAATCAAGGAAGGGTTTGAATTGGCTCAGCGGGAATCAGCCCATTTTCATCAAGCCCTTGAGGAATATATTTATAGTGCTGTAGAACCAGTTAAGAATTATCTGGAGAATTGTCGTATTCGTTATCTCTCTTTATCAGGTATTGAAACAGGCTTGCTCCTTAAAATGCTTCATAAGGTACGTCGTGGCAATCAGTTCTGTGTGATTAGTGTGGATGAATTTAATGTTCTTTATGAACAAGTAAATCGGCTGAATGTGCCACAACTGATGCAGATTTTTGATTTAACCATAGATATGGCTGAAATGGTGCTTCCCACGCTGGTATTATATCACCAGATGTTATCTCTTACTCATGTACAGGAAATCGTGATTCCTTGTGATAATTTTAAGGATGGTATTACTCTTTTGCATCTGGCTGAACAAAAACGTGATCCCTGGATTAAGGTGATTGAAAATCAAATATTTAGTCTCGTGTGGAACTTAAGTAAGCGTTATCTCTCAGATACAAAGCATGCGCGAATGGTGGAGAAACTTTCCTTATTGCTGTTTGATAAAATGAAAAAGCTTCATGGTCTTGACAAAAGGGAGCGATTTATACTGCAAGGTGCGGCCATTTTGCACGAGATCGGTAAATTTGTGAGTTTACGCCGTCACTATTATCATTCTTACCAACTGATTGTGTCTTCCGATATTATGGGGTTTTCCAATCGTGAAAAAGCGATTATGGCGAATGTCGCTTATTATCATACGAAGGGAATTCCACATAGTGGACAGGCCAACTATGCTAAACTTTTAGAAGAAGACAAGGTGACAGTAGCCAAGCTCGCCGCCATGATTCGTTTGGCCGATGCCATGGATCGCAGCCATCGAAATAAGGTCAAAAAGGTGAATATATCGCTTAAAGGCAATGATTTGTTTATTAAAGTCGCAGTTCATGAAGATTATTCCCTAGAAGAATGGACTTTTGCTTCTAAAGCAGATTTTTTTGAAGACGTCTTTGGTGTGAGGGCTTTGTTAGAAAGGGGGAAAAGTAATGTTTGATAATGCGGAGTATTTTTTAAATCGTGAACTGAGCTGGTTGAAGTTTAATGGCCGTGTGCTGCAAGAGTCAGGCATTAAAACGACTCCCATTGGAGAAAGGTTAAAGTTTATTGCCATTACAAGCTCTAACTTGGATGAATTTTTCATGATTCGTGTGGCAGGGTTACGTCATCAGCTTGACAGTCATATTCAGAAGCGCGATGTGTCAGGTCTCACTGTGGCTGAGCAACTTGCAGCCATTTCTCATGATACGCATGTGCTTGTGCAAGTGCAATACCGTTATTTAAAGAACATTATTCGGCAGCTTCAAACGCAAAAAATTGAGTTTGTCACAAATAGTCAATTATCCCAAACTGATCAACAATGGTGTTATACCTATTTTCGCAATACCATCTATCCCGTTATTACACCTGTTGCTGTAGATGCCAGTCATCCCTTTCCTTTTCTGTCTAATCGTAGTTTAAACCTGGCCATCCGAATTACTCGCAAAGGTCAGGATGAAAAAATTGCGGCTATTCAAGTGCCCGCAGTATTGCCGCGTCTTGTGACGATACCGGTTCATACGGAAGTGCGTCAGTTCATTTTTCTTGAACAACTTATTGCAACCTATTGCAGTGAGCTATTTTACGGCTATGAAGTCAAGGAAGTCGTTCCTTTTCGTATTACGCGTAATGCCGATCTGACTATTGATGAAGAAGATGTGAAAGATTTACTGGAAGAAGTGGAAAAATCGCTTCGGCAGCGCAAACGTGGCCAACCGGTGCGGCTTGAAATTGGTAAAACAGCTTCGGTGTCTTTGAAAAATTTTATTGTTGATGCACTGAATTTACCTCCGGCAGATATTTATGAAATTGCTGGGCCGCTTGATGCAACCTGTTTCTTTAACTTTGCTGATCTGCCTGGCATGGAAACGTTTAAATTTCAGCCCAGTACGCCGCAAATTCCAGCTGATTTGTCTGATGGAAAAGATTTATTTGAAAAAATTCGCACGGAAGATGTCTTGCTTCATCATCCTTATGAGTCTTTTGAACCTGTTTTGGATTTTGTCCAGCAGGCGGCAGCCGATCCTGCCGTACTGGCCATTAAGCAGACACTATATCGCGTCAGTGGTAATTCGCCCATTGTGAAGGCTCTTTCACAGGCAGCGGAAAATGGCAAACAAGTGACGGTTCTTGTGGAACTAAAGGCGCGTTTTGATGAAGAAAATAATATTTTGTGGGCCAAACAATTGGAGGAAGCGGGCTGCCATGTCATTTATGGTTTAGTGGGTCTTAAGACGCATGCTAAAATGATTCTTGTTGTTCGTAAGGAGAACAATGGTATTAAGCGTTATATTCATATGGGGACAGGAAATTACAATGATTCGACAGCCAAAAGTTACACGGACATGGGACTTTTTACAGCTAATGATCAGTTTGGGGCCGATGCCTCGGCTTTTTTCAATGTTTTGTCTGGTTACTCTGATCCTCCTGTATGGAATAAGATTACTGTCGCTCCACTGGGATTAAGAGCGAAACTTGTTGAGCTCATTGATTATGAAATTGAAATGGTTCAGCAGGGAAAAAGTAGTCATATTATAGCTAAGATGAATTCTCTCCTTGATAAAGATATCATTAAAAAACTATATGAAGCATCTGGATATGGTGTTAAAATAGATTTAATCGTACGTGGTATTTGTGTGCTAAGGCCGGGTCTTACGGATATTAGCGAAAATATTACCGTTCGGAGTATTGTCGGTCGCTTCTTGGAGCACCATCGAATCATTTACATTCAAAATGATGACGATGAGAAAGTCTTTTTATCTAGCGCTGATTGGATGCCGCGTAATTTAAATGAGCGAGTGGAACTATTATTTCCCGTTGATCAGGACAAACATATTCAGCGGATTAAAAGGATACTAGCTATTATGCTGGCAGATAATCAAAAAGCTCATATTATGAAGAGCAATGGGACTTATCGACGTGTGCCGAAGCGTGGTAAGAGCGTCAATAGTCAGGTAGAGTTTTGTAAGTTAGCCCAAGAAACAAGGGTTGAGCCAAATCTCATTGAGCACCGTTTACAGCCGCTATACCGCAGAGAAGAATAGTAGGAAAGTAGAATAGTAGGGAGGATTTAATTTGGCAAAATTTGAATTGGGTTTTGGGCAGAAAAACATTTCGTTTGAAATTCCCGATAATCAGCTCATTGCTACTGTAGAGGGGAGGGATTATCCAGCTGCAAAAGATATGGAGGAAGCTTTTAAGGAAGCCATTGAGCATCCTATTGGCACGTTACCGCTAAAAGAGATCATTGCCGCAGATGATACAGTCGCTATTGTTGTCAGTGATGTGACGCGTGCTTGGATTCATTATGAACAATTTTTGCCGCTTTTGCTTAATGCGCTCAATGATTTTGGTGTACCTGACGAGAAAATTTTTTTGATGGTCGCTTTGGGTGCCCATCGTAAGCATAGTGCTGAAGAACAGGTAAATGTTTATGGCGAAGAAGTGGTGCGTCGCGTCGCCATTTATCAAAACGATGCTTTTAACGCCGAGGAGTTTGTTTATCAAGGTACGACATCGCATGGTGTTAAAGCTTATCAAAATAAACGTGTTGTCAATGCTGATAAAGTTATTTTGACAGGTGGTATTGTCTATCATTTGATGGCTGGGTTTGGTGCCGGGCGGAAATCCGTTATGCCGGGAATTTCCGGTTATGAGACCATTCAGGGCAATCACGCGCTTTGTCTGAATAAAATTGTTGGACAAGGTCTCAATCCTGAATGCTATAATGGGAATACTCAGTCCGATATGGCACAAGATATGATGGAAATGGCGGACATGCTCCAGCCGGCTTTTTTACTGAATGTCGTCATGAATGCCGAGGGAAAGGTAGCCAAATTTGTTGGCGGTCATTATGAAAAAGCTTGGCGGGAAGGCTGTCAGACTGTGGAGGCTATCTTTGGGGTCCCGGTAGCCGAAAAAGCTGATTTAGTGATTGCTTCTTCTGGTGGATATCCCAAGGATATTAATCTTTATCAGGCAACAAAGTCAACGGAAAATGCGGTTATGGCGTGTAAAGAAGGCGGCGTCATTATTGCACTGCTGGAATGCCGCAATATTGGCGAGCCGCCTGATTTTAGTGATTGGTTCCAGTATAAGTCACTTTATGAACGGGAAATGGTTCTCAGAAAAGGTTTTACTGTACCTGGTTTTATCGCTCTTAAAATGGGGTTTAGTGCGAAACGCATGACACATATCATTGTTTCTTTGCCTAAAAACCGTGAGTTTATAGAAAATGCCGGACTGGTTTTTGCAGCTTCTTTCGAGGAAGCGTTAACACTCGCTGAAGAAAGGTTAGGGAAAGATTATAAAGTGACAGTCATGCCCCACGCTGCCAATACGATGCCTGTGATTCAGGCGTAAATATCATGATTGAGGTGATTTTGTGAGTCAAAAATTTAAAGTGTGTATTCATTATGAAAACGATTATGGTTATATTGCCTATGATCCGGATACGAAGGCATTCAGCGTCGTATTAGCCAATGCTGAGAAGAAGAAAGTCGTTGAAGACTATCTTTCTACACCGAAAACGATTGAAGTGGCTAATGGCAAAACCATTCATGATTTTGCTTCGCAGACAGGGTTACCCACAGATAGTCTGGAATTTTTCCAGAACAATCTGGCACGGTTGTGGAATGATACGGGTGTTTTGATTGATTGGAGTCACCCTGTAGCTTAAAAAAACGGACTTATCCACAAAGTTATGCACAAAAAAGTGTATAATGTGGATAAGTCTTTTTTGTTGGTGGAGAAAAAGCCAGTAAAAACAAGGTTTATGCACAATTTGAGTTGTGCACGTTATTGTGGATAGTTGACACGATTCGGCAAAGTAGGTAGCGCTGTGTCTGTTGATTTAACAGGGATGGTGTCGATTGTGGATAAAGTGGATAAGCGTGAATAATAGAAATTCTTTTTGTGTCATTTTTAGGGGGCTTCACATGCGTCAAGTAAGTGCAACAGAACTGGCCAAGCTTGGGAAGTGTGAACGCCAGGCATATTTTGATTATTGCTATGGCGAAGATACGACACTTACGGCAAAATATATTTACAAGGGAAATGAGGCGCATGAACAATTTAATCAGAGGTTGTCTGGTCGAACGAAACAGGGTTTGTTTGTGAAGTTTATCTTGTTTATTTGGCGTTTGGTTGTGCGAATATTTTGGAGGTAACATGTTACTTTTTTTAATATTACTAGCAGTTGTTATTCTATATAAATTTTTGTGTTCGAGAAAAAAGGCTAAGCTTACTCCTTATATGCTAGAGTATTTTTTGAAAATTACTGACCCCGTACCCCTTTGCGGGAAGCCTGATGTAGTATGGATGAATCGCAAGGGAATATTAATTGTCGGCGATTATAAAAGTCGCTGCCACAACAAGGTATATGACTCCGATGTTATTCAGCTTTCTGTATATCGTCTACTCGTTGAAAAGACCCAACAAAAGCCTGTTGCGTCTTTTGGCTATATTCATTTTAAAGGGGCGTCTAGGAAGGTTAAACTACTGAGTGAACGGGAGATTATTGATTTATATCATCGCTATTGGAAGATCATTGAGGGACAAGTAAAGCCGAATCAAGCGGGAAATAACAGTTATTGTCAGAATTGTTCCCATCAATCGATCTGTTCGTCATGGTGAGAGGATAGTAGGATTGATGGCGTTCTTGTAGAATGTAAGCATAAGCGGTGCGTGAAGCAGATAAGGAGGATGTATTTTGCATGGCGGGTAAAAAATACTATGGGGTAAGAGCGGGCCGAATTCCTGGCGTTTATCGTGATTGGACGCAATGTAAAAAACAGATTGATGGTTTTCCAAATGCTTTATTTAAAGGTTTTCCCACCGAAGAAGAGGCCGAAGCTTATGTCAATCAAGTGGCTGCTTCTGCAGTCGCTCATACAAAAAAACGGCTAGACTCGATTGCAGATATTTTCGTTGATGGCAGTTACTATAAAAATCGTTATAGCTGGGCCTTTGCTGTCTATCAAGCGGGGGAATTGTCTTTTTCAGACAGCGGTGCTGGCGAAGATGACGAAGCGGCTAAAATGAATAATGTGGCAGGTGAATTAGCGGCAGCTGTAAAGGCTATGGAATGGGCTGAGGCCAATCACATCCAGCCTATTACGATTCATCATGATTATATGGGGATTGCTGCCTGGGCTGAAGGGGCCTGGCAGGCTAAAAATAAATTTACTCTTGCTTATGCCAAGTTTGCTTCAGAACGTTTGAGCTGGGTACATTTTCAAAAAGTTGAAGGGCATACAGGTGTTTCGGGCAATGAGCTTGTGGATAAGCTTGCCAAAGGCGCACTTGGAATATAGGGGGCGTACGATGGTACGATAAAAAGAGCCCAGCATGAATTGAATGCTGGGCTCTTGCTTAGATGTGGAGGTATTGATGTTAAACTATATTCATCACGCGGATACAGTTATCATTGTTCTACATGAAATTTATGGAGTTAATCAGCACATCATTGATATATGTGAAGAGTTTTCGAAATGTGGGATGGATGTCATTGCTCCTAACTTGCTTAAGGATAAGGAGTCTTTTCGTTATGACCAAGAAGCAATCGCTTATCAGCACTTTATGAATAATATTGGATTCGGAAGTGCCTTCGATCAAGTAAAAAGGGTTCTTTACAATGTGCGAGCGAGCTATAAAGCGGTTTACGTGGTTGGTTATAGTGTAGGAGCTACACTTGCGTGGTTATGTAGCGAAACAGGCTTATGTGATTTAGCTATTGGATTTTATGGCTCAAGAATACGAGATTATTTTACGCGAAAGCCTAAATGCCCGGTTTTATTGCTTTTTCCTACTGAAGAAAAAACTTTTGATGTGGACGACTTGATTTCACATTTAAGTAACTTTGAACATATCCAAGTTGAAAAATTAGCGGGCCAGCATGGTTTTGCTAACCCGTTTTCGGCCAGTTATAATAAAGAATCGGCAATTAAATCCTGTAGGAAAATCATGTCCTTCGTTAAAAAATATGAAAGGGGAATGAGTAAACCTCGCCGTAATTGGTAGGGGTTTATTTTATTTAATGCTTGACCTTAACATGAATGTCATACTTTATAATTATAAATGAATCGAGAGGGGATTAAAGTGCTAATTAGAGAATTGTCGCGTAAAACGAGTGCAAGCGTGAGGTCGATAAGATATTATGAAACAAAAAAGTTGTTAATTCCTAAACGGTTAGAAAATGGATATCGGGAATATGATGAAACGGCTGTTGAAAGAGTAAAGACTATTCAACTTTATATCAGTCTGGGACTGAATACTGACGACATTGCACAAATCATTGACTGTCCGACTTCTATGCAAAGTGGGCGCCCCTTATGCAAGCTTGTTCGTAAGTTATATAAAGCAAAGTTAGCTGACGTCAATAGTAAAATTGCAATATTGCATCAGGTGCAATTGCGTCTGCAAGAGAGAATACAGGATTTTGAGGAAAGTTGATCGTGATGTAAGCCGTTAGCTTGAAAACCAAGAGAGGAGATTTTATTATGATTATTGATAGTCATGCCCATGTTATGCTTCCATCAGAGCGGCAGTTGCAACTGATGGAAGAAGCTAAGGTGGATTGTACTATTCTGTTTACTTCGACGATCCATCCGGAAACAGCAACGAACATGCAAGCTTTAGAAACAGAGCTAAATAGTTTGTATGATATTGTGAACGGGGTAAAAAATCCGCTGAACGAAAGGATACATGCCACTACAGAGCTTGCTCAAATAATAAAGGAAAATCCCACAAAATATATTGGCTTTGGCTCCATTCCATTCGGCTTGTCTTATCATGAAAACTTGGAATGGATAAATAAATATATTTTAGCTAATGATTTTCGTGGTATTGGCGAACTAACCCCAGGTTCGGGTCAGGTATCTCAACTGGAACCTTTGTTCTTGGCTTCCCGTGAGGTAGGTAATCTTCCCCTTTGGGTTCATACGTTTTTACCGCTTAATTTTGAGGATATTAAGGCGTTGCTGATTTTAGCTAAAAAGTATCCAAGTGTTCCATTAATATTAGGGCACCTTGGCGGGATACATTGGTTAAATACATTGAAGGCCATTAGGGACATACGGAATATTTACTTAGACTTATCGGCAACTTTTACCACAATAGCACCCTCGTTTGCCATAAGAGAATATCCTGAACGTACCTTTTTCAGTTCAGATGCACCCTATTGTTCACCATTAACAGCAAGAACTATCATCGAGCAAATCGTTTCAGATCCGCATATTTTGGCACAAGTTTTGGGCGGAAATATCGCTCGATTATTAAATATATGATAGGATTAAGGGACTTAGCTAATTGACTAATCATTTATTGCTGATTAATATAGATACTTTAACGGTTCTAAGGGGCGGAAAAGAGGAAAACTATTGGTTAACAAACTAAATTTAAGAAAAGAAACAGAGCATTTTACAATTTATTACAACGAAATAGATAAGACATGTATAAATAAAGTTTCAGCTGTTCTTGAAAATAATTATAATAAAATTACCAATCATTTTAATCAACAACTTCAAGAGAAATTGACTATTGAGATTCATTCAGACCTTAATCAACTTCATCTTGCTTTAGGATTTCCCAATGCGCCTGATTGGATAAGAGGAGGGCTTGGAATAGGCAAAATTGTCATAGCGTCTCCTTTAAATCCACCCCGAGGTTCAGAATTTGATAATGTATTAAATACAGCCGTTCACGAGTTTGTGCATATTATAGTAAATAAAATAAATGCGGCTACACCCAGATGGCTGAATGAAGGAATTGCAGGTTACGAAGCAAAAGACAATGATGAAAACTGGATAAGAAAAACGGTCAAGAATGGGTTAGTAAGTAATAAGATTCCTACATTCAAAGATTTAGATACTGGCGAGGATTTTGAAACTTTTTTTAAACGTAATGGTTATCCATACTCATACACTATAGTAGAATCAATTATTGAAGAGTTTGGTTATGATAAGTTATGTAATTTTATAAAATCGCCTAATAACTTTGTAGCTGCTTTTGGCATAACGGAGAACCAATTGCAAAATAAATGGATGGAGTATATTAGAAAGAACTATCTCTTAATGTAAATTTGAAGGTACATTTTTCTTTCAATGCTCTCCAATTGACACGTCGCCTTGAAAATGGTATACTAATTATCGTTAAACTTGTAAGAAAAGTATTGTTTGAGCTTGTTAAATTTGTCAATTTGTCGTCACATGCGCCCGTAGCTCAGGTGGATAGAGCGGTGGTTTCCTAAACCGCGTCTTGCGAGGGTTCGAGTCCCCCCGGGCGCACCAATTAAATACAAGAAAAAGCAAGGCTTCAGGAGTTCTGAGCCTTGCTTTTTTGCGTGCTTTTTTAGTGCTTTGTATGCAATTTGTATGTAACGGCGCTTTCTTGCGAGGGTAGGAAGAGAAAAATTGGTGATTCAAGAGCAGTTATCCCCTTTGCTTGAACAGAAGGTATTAGAAGCACTTCTGATAGGATGAGGGTAGCTGTTTATCGGTATTTGAAGTTGCTGGTTTATCACTATAACTCATAAGCCTAAAAATTGCAGATTTTAAATATCCTTACTGACTTTCTGTTAAACTTATAATTTGTTCAGTTGAAAATACTATACTAT
The DNA here is from genome assembly GCF_018835585.1 of Pelorhabdus rhamnosifermentans. NCBI lineage: Bacteria > Bacillati > Bacillota > Negativicutes > Selenomonadales > Sporomusaceae > Pelorhabdus > Pelorhabdus rhamnosifermentans. The sequence goes on along the minus strand of NZ_JAHGVE010000005.1, from coordinate 126,673 downwards.
TTTGCTCTAAACTGTACGAATAAAGAATAAGGAAGATAATTGATAAAGGCTGTTTTACACATAAGACTAAAAGACGATAGTATCATGATTTCAAGGCCAAGGGGCCTTTTTTTGTTGCTGTGTGGCAATCTCGTAAAACTAAATGAACAAATTTTAAGGAGATGAGAAAATGGTTTTTAGGGATGACGGCATTGAATTTATCGACGGGTATGAACAGCGGGAGCAAAACGTAATAGACCAAGCTGTTGTAAATGGTTCGCAGACACTGGTTCCCAACGGTGGGGAGCAATTGGGTGTACAACCAATTGTGGGGACAGCCGCGATTGAGTATAGTATTGGGGAAAAATACAAAAGCGTGTTGACTGCCGCTCAGAGCCCGGAAGAATTTGACGCACAGGTAAAAATGTTTAAGGCGGAACTAAGCGCCAAGCAACTGAATTTTGGCACGGCTGAGAGTGGAATGTCGTTAACTGGTATCAATGATGAACCAACACCGGAACGTATAGAGCTGCAAAAACAGATAGAGTCAATTGTGACTCTTAATTCCGAAAACATCGCATCTAAGCCGTTATCGCCTTTAGTGTGGAAAATGAGTGACATGGCAGCGTTTAGATCATCTGGATTGGCTAATTCTTCATTCAATTTTAAAGTTGATAATTATTTATTTAATCCCGATGAGGCACATGGTTTTAATGATGTATGGAGAAAGAATTTTGAAATACTTTTAGGACCCAATAATGCGGCTTTTGTTGATGCAACGTTAAGTTATAAGGATATTGCATTGGACTATCGTTTGGAGTATAATCAAAATGGAATATTATGGAGAGTCAGCGCTGCCGGAATACCGCACCCTGATGATTATAATAGTTTTATTGAACAGCAAAGAATAATTGAAGGTGCAACTAATCGTGCAATTGAAGACATTAAGCCTCTTGTAAACACTTCACAAGTTGCTTCAGATCCCATATTGACAAATAGAAGTACAACATATAGAAATACAGATATGTTATTTTGGGCTAATGGCTTATCTCCGCGTGAAGGTAAGCTGGTAAATCTAAGTTCAGCCGATTTAGGAGATGACGGTGAGTCTGAGACAGCTAAGCTAAATCGACAGAATGCTGTACAATATGCTTTAGATCATGCTATGGATACAAGCCATCATGATGGTTTCCACTATTTTAGCGCAGATACAGGTGGTGGGTCGGACTGTGCTAATTTTGTTTCACAATGTTTGTGGGCAGGTGGAAGGGCTATGACTGACGAATGGAATTGGAAAGGGATTACATATGAAGGATATAGAGCATGGTTTGGTAAGATCACCGTAAATGCAACACCCGCCTGGATAAATCCGGATCCGCTCTATAGATATTTTTCTAAGCTGGAAAATTCATATGGTGTATCGTATCTTACTAGCGTGGATGAAATATCAACGATTGCTGCTGATGTTAAGCCAGGTGATGTTATAGCTTTTAATAATCTAGGAGAGAATGTTCCTAAAGGACAAATTAATCACGTGGCTATTGTTGATAGTATAGAGAATGGTGAGATATATTATTGTGGGCATACAACGAATAGAAAACATCGATCTTTAAGAGAAGTATTTACAGAGGATAAATATCAGGGAGATATTTATTTTATTCATATTAATTATGAATAGCCCGGGAGGTATGACGTGAAAAAAATTGCTGCTTGGTTTATAATAGCCTTTGGGGTTGTTTGTCTTTTTTTTTATATGATTTTATAATAGTTGTTCCCGCAATAACAATTGAAGACGTAGAAATTATCAAATCTGAACCATTTAATAAACCTAATTATAGTTATGCATATGCTGTAAATGAAGCTGATAGTAAAAAACTAATGGAAAGTAAGGCTAATCTGAAAAAAGCACTAGTGACTTTTAAATATGCTAATCAGTCATTTTTTAAAACAATTTATGATGTAAAAGGTCAATATGCACGACCTGAAAATTTGCCACCGATAATAGTAGGGAAAAAACCCGATATGCCCGCTCTTACGCCAGTTAATATTTATTCAAAAGCACATCCGCGAAAATATCATTCTCAAGAATTTAGAATGACTGTTTTAATAGACCCACAAAATTATAGTGATGCGGAAATCTTGGAAATGTTAAAAAGCGTTGAGGTTATATTAGTAGGAGGAAAAAATAAGGTTTTAGCTAAGCTTCCTTTATCAAAGGCAAACTAGTACGGGATAGCATTCTTTACTAATCTTAGTTAGGATAATCATACAAAGTAATAGGAAGGCAAAAAGTAAGGCAATTATTTACAGGATAAGGGGACGGTGGGAGTGTCTTGGGCAGGACGATACCACCGTCCCTGTGTCTTTAAATTGATGTGTCAAATAATATGCGCCCGTAGCTCAGGTGGATAGAGCGGTGAATTCCTAAACCGCGTCTTGCGAGGGTTCGAGTTCCCCGAGCGCACCATAGTAAATACAAACCTTCTAGAGATTTTCTGGAAGGCTTTTTTGTGTTTAAATTCAGTTAAGCGCAAAAGCGGGCCCAAATATGACGATCAAGGTCTTATTAATGTCAATTCCTTTGGCAACCGTTCCATACAAGCAATTTTCGTTCATGATCAAAGACATACACATGCAACCTTGCTTTGCAGGCAGGCGATTAATTATGTGACATAATTACTGCTAATTCATAGAATATATTAAAGTTCTATGTAACCATAATATTACTATATAAGGAGATATCGCTATGAGTCTAGAAAAACCTATTGGATAAAGGCCTGTAGAAACAAATAATAGATATTCATATTTTGTTACTAGTAATCCTGTGACTTCTTTTAATCCTGTTAGCGTATATCCTACTATTGATAAAACTGCTTTTATCGGTCCTTTTTCCAGCATTATTGGAGATGTTCGAATAAAAAAGGAAGTGTTTATTGGATGTAATGTGACAATTAGAGCTGATGAAGGAACACCATTTCATATTGGAAATAAAACTAACTTACAAGATGGAGTAATTTTACATGGTTTGAAAAATATGCAATTAACTGTGCATAATGAACAATATTCTATCTATTTAGGAAATAAAGTTAGTGCTGATTAGGAGTGCTGAGGAGGCTCATCATGCCAAACTATAGATTACTTTATTATGTGAATAAAAAGTGAAGACGCCGATTGGGCGTCTTTTCTTTTTTTAGTGCAAAAGCTGAGTTTATATGTTGCAGATTTTTTTATTAAAAACATTGGGGGGGGGCGGACAGAAAGTTGGACAATGTACAATGGGTATCGGAAGAGATTGGTTACAGCACAGCCAGTATCTACAGCTGGCGATGATCCTCGTGAAAATCTTACAGAAGTTGACCCCGCATCATCTGATGAGGTTGAAAAGCTAAAATCCAAAAACAGGATATGCAGCTTGAAATAGATATTCTGAAGGAGCAAAAACAATTACTTACCAACAAATTAGTAGCCACTCCTGACGTAACTTGATAATCATTTTACAAGATATTAATATTGCTGTAATAATCACAGAGCAAAGTTGCCTTATAATAACACTATCATGTCGAACTTTGACAATCGAGGAATAAAATTGTCGAATTTGCTCCGATTCAGCAACACCATCTAACAGGTGGTTATCCAGTTCGAAAGATTAAAAATAACAGTGATACGCTTTGATAATGTTGAGTCGGGACAGTTAAGTTAAATCCACCTTACGTGTATGGCGAATCCAGCGGATGAGCATGACTGATATTCTATTTCAAGGATAGAGTGTGTTTATGAAAGGAGTAGAGGATTAGACAACGGATTCCATATAGTCCATATCCAAAGAGCGGCACTGTGTTTTTGAGGGCTTGACAGATCAAAGTGAAAAACTGAGAAACAATAAAAAAAACATGCAAATATTTTAAGCCTTAACTATATTTTTGCCGAAATATTGCCTACCTTGGTAGGTCGCTTCAGAGCAGTTTTGGTTGTTCCTTTTACAGCTCTGCATTCGGGTTGACTAGTGTCGGGTAAAGGAGAGACTGAACCAACCGGCCTATGAGAAGTAATACATTTTATACAGGAGGTAACAATGAAAAGACAATTATTGGCGGCGTTAACTGCAGGTATCATTATTTCAGCAGCAGGAACTGCACTGGCAGCTGAGGATCCCGCCCAGGGAATTCAGTTTGACGGTAGATTATCCATTCATTACCGGGACCAGTATGATAAGAATAGAGGTGTCGGTCTTACAAATGCCGCCTTGAAAACTACATTTACATTAAATGTAAATGCGCCATTGGCGCAAAATCTGGAGGCCTATACGAGCTTCAGTTATCAAACTATTAATACTAACGCGAGTCCTGGGTGGAGTTCTGATTATTTTGACACTCCAGCTAATGATAATGCTGCAATTAGTGCATTTGGTCTAAAATATAAAAATGACGGATATTCTTATGTTATTGGTTCTCAGTCAATGACACTTGGCGGGGGACTTGTTTATGGTAATTATGGTATTGGTCGGCATGATTTGCCATATGCGTTAAATGTCAGCAAAAAATTAGGAGCTACTGATCTTAACCTAATTGCTGCTAAGACTAACTATGAGAATGGTATCGATAATGATAAATTTTATGTAGTACAGGGGAGTTATGCCATTTCTCCTGACAACAATATAGGTGCTATGTTTGCGCATGTATCTTATGGCAAAGATAGTGTGAGCCGTTACTCCTTAAAAGATACCAATTTTTATAGTGTTTACGGTTCCCATAACTTATCAGATGTGATTAATATTTCCGAAGAATATTTGAAATCTAGCGCTCCAAAGGATAATCAAGCTATTCAAATCAATTTAAGCTATAAAGCGGATAAAAAAAATACATTGGCAGCAGGTTATTACTATGCAGAAGACCAAACCGCTATTGCGGACTACCATGGTTACGGGATGACAACTGCCCCTAATAATAATACCAAAGGCTATATTGTGTCAGGCAATCATAAGTTTGATAAAAATCTTAGCTTGAGTGTTGGTTATTTGGCTTATAAAAAGATAAATGATACTTCAACCGCTGGTGGTGCTAGTACTGACCGCCATAGAGTATTTGCTACTGCAGCACTAACTTTCTAAGCTTAACCGTAAAATCGAAAAATTTATGGAATTTTTGTGATTCCAAAATCAACTTTAAAGGAGATTAATCCTCATGATGAGGTCTGTAAATTCAATGGTTTTGAGTTTGTGAGAATACATAGTTTATTAAGGGGGAGAACAAATGAAACAACTAGTACTTAGCCGAAGAGGTTTTATCAAGAAGGCTGCTGTAACTGGGCTTGTAACAGCAGTAAGCGGATCGTTGACAGGGTTAATATCATGTAATTCGGCAATGGCTGCTGCCGCACCATCTCAAGAAAACCTGGTTGGCAAATTTGGAATAATTACCGACATCCATCATGCTATTAAAGCTGATGATATAAACGGTTACGCCTGCGAGTACTATAATGCGGCGCTTGGTAAAGTCGACGTTTTTATAAAACAAATGAACAGCATGAACATGCCATTTATTATTGCAAACGGAGACTTTAACGATCAACCGGCCGATGGCAGCGGCAGCCCAGCGGAGATGAAAGATGCTTGTTTAAAATACACCACAGAAGTTGAAGCCGCTTTTTCACAATTTAACGGCAACCGCTACCACGTTATGGGCAACCACGAGATGGAATTTTGCACCAAGGAGGAATTTGCCTCCAAAGTAGTTAACACCGGTATTCCTGCGAAAGAAGGAGTTTATTACTATTCCTTCAACTCCGGCAAAATGCATTTTGTCGTACTTGATGCCGCCTACAAGGCTGATGGTACCCCATTAGGCGTAAATACTAGTTTCAGCTGGAAAGATACTTTCATCCCTAAACAACAATTAGCTTGGTTAAAATCTGATTTAGCAGCCAATAATGCGCCGACGATTATTTTTGTCCATCAATTATTGGAGATTCCCCCCGCCAATGTCGAGCCGCCCCATGCTGTTTCAGACGCCGCTGAAGTCCGCGCCATTTTAGAAGACTCTCAGCAGGTGGTAGCCGTACTTCAAGGACATTATCATCATGGCAGTTTCGAGGAGTTGAATGGCATTCATTACGTCAATTTGGCAGCAAATGATGGTTATGGCAGCGATCCGGTCATCCATAATCAATACTCGGTTGTTGAGGTACATCAAACAGGAAACGGGAAATATCAAGTTAATCTTACTGGTTACGGAATGCAACCATCTTATACTTTCCCTGCTTTAATCAAACAATAATGGTCGTACAAGGAGGTAACCATGAAGAAAAAATATTTACCATTACTTATCGGCATCACCCTTGCCGTTAATATTAGCGTAACACCGCTTAATTTTGCTTTTGCCAATGAATATGATCAAACCGCGATTAATGGTGATTTGAATGCCCTTTCGCTGCCAGATCATATATCATTGACTTGGTCAGCAAACCCTGCCAATACCATGACTGTAACTTGGCGCACCAATAAGGAAGTAAAAAATTGTGCAATTGAGTACCAAGAGGTACACGGTAAAACCAGTACGGTCATAGTAGAGCCGCGGGCGTTAAAGAGTGCCGCTACTGATAAAATCCAAGGTGAAGCTAATTTATACAGCGTTACCTTACATGACCTTAAGCCGGGAACCAAATATTTATACCGCATCCGCAACGATAATAACCAATGGACAGATTATTCCTCTTTTACAACAGAGTCTTCAGAGACATTAAAAAATAACAAGTTTAAATTTATTGTGTTTGGCGACAGCCAAAGCGGCAATGCCGAAGTACCTAATTATACGCCCTTTCATTTAACCCTTACCAATGCCTTCCAGGCTAATCCTGACGCCAGCTTTTTTATCAATATGGGTGACTTGGTGGAAAAGGGGCAGGATTACCAGCACTGGAATAACTGGTTCAGTGCAACCAAAGGAGTAATTGATAAAATTCCCGATATGGTCGTACAAGGAAATCATGAAACCTATAATGCTGAAGACTGGAATAGCACCAAACCAGAATATTTTGTGCAGCAATTTAATGTGTTTCAAAATGGCCCGGAAGGCTTAAAAGGACAAACCTATTCTTATAATTACGGCAAAGTACACTTTGTGGTGCTAGACAGCCAATATGAAGAAGAAAGTGAAGATGCTGAGGGGCATATAGACCAAAACAAGGAAAGAGACATGCTGAAAATGCAGGCGCAATGGCTTAAAGCTGATTTAGACGCCAACAGAGACGCCGTCTTTACGCTGGCCTTTTTCCACAAAACTCCATACTATAATAAAGGCATCCGTTCTAATGTATTGTTGAAAGAAGCCTTTACCCCGGTTTTTGATGAGTATCATGTTGATATGGTGTTTAACGGCCATGATCATGCCACTTCCAGAACTTTCCCCATTTATCATGATACTTTTGTCCAAAGTCCGACCCAAGGTACGGTATATTATGTTACCGGACGTAGCGGTGCCAAATATTACGCGGATTTAACCCAGAAAGTCTGGGATGCCAAGTTCTTTGATCCCCAGGATATGCCTGATTACCAAACGGTGGAACTGAACGGCCAAAAGTTTACGGTAAAAGCCTTTAAACAGGATGGTACTTTAGTTGATACTTACGTTATCGATAAAGAGCATCCGGAAAACGATACTAGCAATAGCGAAAACCTCCCGGCAAGATATAATACTAAACAAGAAATCCCAGCCATCGGTGATAGCGTAAAATTAATTCTCTTCGGCAACATGTCTAATGGCAGGACGAGCAAGGCCACCCTTGTCGACGGCAAAGCCTATGCTGATATTCAGACCGTAGCCTCTTACGCTGGTGGGAGCTATGATGCAGACAGCAAAGTTCTTACTGTGCCGCTGTCTTTACAGAAAACATTCCAGCTTACCGACGATATGTTAACCGATAAGGGTACCAAAGTTTCTATCGATGCGCTCAACAACATGGGCTGGTCCAACCACTATGATGATAAATACAATATGGTGTTTATTGATATCTATTTAGTAGACTAGATACAGCCTTGGCTACGTTAAAAAAATACAAGAGCTGTCCTAAAATTTAATCTACAATAAATACTGAAAAATACCAAAAAGGCGATTACGAATTAGAAGATCTCGTCTAAACATATGATTGAGGTTTTAAATAAAGCATATAAGTTGTTATGAGTTATAAAATAGACAAGATGCTGGAATAGTCTGAAGTACTCGATTTCTGCTAATTTTGCGGAGACAAGAAAGTCTCAAAAGTAGTAGGGCGAGATATTTAGGTCAGCGGGGGGAACAGAAAATTTTGTGTAAATAAGTATTAAAGAGCTTCTTTACTGGCAAGAATGTATTGGCTATTTTGTTCAATTTTAAGTGCTTGTAATACATAGATCCAGTATTTACGAATGCCGCCAGCCAGCGATACTACATCTGACAGTCTGCCTCGAATCCAGCTCACCCAGCGCGTAACGTACTGCCGGAGACAATTGATATCGTTTCCTTGCTCATAAAGCCGACGAGCACGTTCCACCAGGCGGCGCAGACTTTCAGTGGATGGACGGAGTTTTTGTCCGGGTTGAAACTGATAGCCGAGAAAATCAAAACCGTTGCTGATTTTTCCAATAAATCGCTTCTCTTTTTGATGCGGGCCAAGACCTAGCGATTTTGTTACAGCGTAAACAGTCTTAATCGCAGAATGAAGTTGCCATCTCTTCTTCGCTAAAATTAAAATGTCATCCATGTATCTCACATAAAATACCTGTTGGTGTTCACACATGGCATAGTCTAGGGGTAATAAATAGAGAGCGCCCAGCAAAGAAGATAAAGAACCTCTGGCAACCATTTCGACTCCGGTGTTTATTGTGTCGGGAATGCTTAAATAGTCTTTGACCATTGATTGAATGGGTTTATTCACTAGTAATTGATTTAGCTGCTTTAACAGAGTTTCATGACGTATGGATTGGTAATAAGATGCAATATCAAAACGGGCAACAAATTGAAAATGCCCAAACTGACTTATTAGCCAGCGGGCGGTGCCTTTGACACCGCCATTTCCTTTTACATGTGTATAGGAGGATGTTAGGTATGGCTTTAGTGCAGCAGCCATGGTTTGCAGCGGGAAAGGAGTACGCCGGCAGAATGTGCGAAGGCAGTATTACGACTTTTTAGGAAATCGCAACAAAAATACAAAATTGCGTCTCTGTCAGAAGCTAACCGGCGGCAGGCTGAAACCCCTGGATAAGAAAAGGCTTTCGACAGCAGAAATTATTTTTAAGATATCCGGCAAGATATTACGAAATGTTCCTGCTGTGGCTGTAGTAAACAGCAAAGCCGTTATAACCAAATGTATAGCAATGCACCGCCAGCTAGATCCCTAAGTATATAGATTTTTCCACTTGCCCCTTTATTGGGGAGGGGGGAATCTATGCCTATTTATATCACAATTAGGCAGTTTTGTATATGTTGGTAAGGCGTTTGCTCGGGTTTTATCGGCAGTATCTAATTTTAAATGAGCGTTTGAAAAAATTTAATACCCATAGGCGAACTCAAATGACCGCAGTTTAGTACAAAAGAATTTATGCGACATTGGTGAATAGTTTAGTTTGATGGTGCACTTGAGAAGACTATATTCTTTTCAGGCGCTTTTCCTTGCCAATCTCGCATAAATCCCTACTCATTCGTCCATAAAAATATATTTTTCTAAAACTGCTTTCACGCGCAGAAAAGTTAAAAAAGCTTATTTTTTCTGCTAAAAAATAAATGATAATGATATTACTCCACTTGCGAAAATAATAAATTTACGGGTGCACCTATCTAAATACAATGATAGCAAGGCTTCAGAGATCCTGAGCCTTGCTTTTTTTTGTGCTCTTTTTTATAGTTTGCATGCTATGGCGTTTCTTGCAAGAGTAGGAAGAGAAAAAGTGACGATTTTACAGCAATCATATCTTAGTTTGAAGAGTAGGTATCAGAAGTATTTCTGATAGGATGGGGCAGCGGTTTTTATTTTTGCGGAGATAATTGTTCAGAATTTAGCTGTGCAAATCGGATTTCCTTATGACAAGAAATAGTGAGCTTTTTGAGAAGTTATTCTGTTCATTCTCTGTTGAATTTAATTCCTAGCCGGGACGAAGTATGCGCGCGTTTAGTGTGAATGCTTCTGTTACGACTGGGGAATCGTACTCTTCAGGGGCGGTTAAACTACGTAACTGGTGGATTATCAAGTCCTAATTTGTTGTTAGACGTGTCTTCAAATTTGTAACCAATCTCCATATGATTTCCACTAATTTGTCTTTGACAGTCCACTAGGCTTTTATCTTGATGTGTTGGTGGCTGTCAGTAATCCTTCATCTCATGCGAAAGTTTCTAAACTAACTAACATGGATTGCTAACTCTACGGAGCGTTTATTGAACTATAGCTGAATTTTAGCTACAGTTATTATACGGAGGGGAAATGATGCAGAATAACAAAGTTGGAAGTATTATTCGCAGAGTGCGTTTAGACCGAAAGATGACCCAAAAACAATTAGCGGAGAAAATGAATATCAGCGATAAAGCCATTTCAAAGTGGGAATGCGGATCTGGCAATCCTAACGTTTCTTTAATTTTAGAACTTTCAAGCATCCTTGGTATTGATGTTAAAGAACTGTTAGCGGGTTATGAAAAACGACAATTTTAAAATGGGTGGTGATTAATCAATGGGCAAGCTATCAAAAAAAGATTTGAAAGAGCAGTATCAAAATAGAGTGATAATGGGGGGGTATACTGCGTGAAATGCAGTGACACCGATAACCGTTGGACTCGAGCAACAACAGATATGCAAGGTTCGAAAAATCGTTTCGCATTTTCAGTATCGACTAATTCTTGCCCTGAAACGTGTATGATTGAAGCATGGAAACAGTTTGGAGCAACTGCATTTTCCTTTGAAATACTGGAGGAAATAAAAAAGAAAGAAACTCAAACAACGCGTGAATTTTCAGATGATGTAAACACTTTACTAGAACTTTGGACTGAAAAACGAAATGTCGAACAGAAAGGAGAGATTTAAATATGGAACAGAACATTAATATAACGAGATTTCTTGATGATTATGGAAAAATCACACAGTTATCTCAAAAGAAAAAATTCAGAGTTGCGACGCTCTGTTATTTGGCAGAGAAATTTGAATCAAACCGCAATTATACTGAAAAAGAGGTAAATGACATCTGTAACGAATGGCATACTTTTGGAGATTATTTTTTACTAAGACGAGAGCTTATTGATAACGGGTTATTATGCCGTGAGTTAAACTGCTCTCGTTATTGGAAACCGAAAAATGATTAGGAGGCTAGCGAATATATGTCAAATATAGCAGATAAAGAATTAAGCTTGAACACAGCGTTTCATTCATTAGATTTTGATAAATGGGAGAGAAAACAATATTTTTATTATTTTACAAAGATGCTGCCAATTGGGTACTCAATTAGTGTAGAGGTTGATATCACCAACACTTATGATAGGGTAAAAAAGCAGAATAAAAAGTTTTTTCCTGCGTATTTATATGTTACTTCAAAGCTAGTTTCTGAGCAGCAAGAGTTTCGTATTGCCAATGTAAATGGGCAGATTGGTTATTATGAGGTTTTACATCCGTCCTATACTTCTTTTCATCAAGATGATAAAACCATGTCAAATATGTGGACTGAGTATAACCCTGATTTTGAGATTTTTTATAGGAGTTACATGGAAGATCAAAATATATATGCAAATAACCATGAGATATTGGCAAAGCCTGATATGCCTCCACAAAATAATTGCATGATAGGCATGTTGCCTTGGATACAGTTCACAAGTTATACGCCGATTCCTTATGCTCATTTGGCTAGTTATTTTCCGGTGATACAGGCGGGGAAATTCTCCGATAGAGGGGGTAAGAAGATGATGCCTCTTTCTATTACAGTTCACCATGCTGTGGCAGATGGTTATCATGTAGGCTTATTTTTAGAAAAATTTCAGAACGCTATGTCACATTCAGAAAAATGGATGTAGTAAATACACTAATTAAGCATAATCATCGATAAAATGCTTATGAACAAATCATTTAGCGAGAAAGCGCAGGAAGGTTTTAATATCGACTTGCGCTTGACTTTTCTATATAACAATATTTTTATCGGTGCTTGAAGTAGGATGGTAATATTAACTTTTTACCCTAAAACAGATAACTCTACGGAGAGTTTATTGAATAGCAGATGAAGTTTTTGTACAATTTAATACAGGGAGGTACAAAATAATGCAAAACAGTAAAGTCGGAAACGTAATCCGCACTTTGCGTCAGGAACGCAATATGACGCAAAAACAGCTTGCGGACAAAATGAATATTAGTGACAAAACTGTTTCCAAGTGGGAGCGTGGTTTGGGGTGTCCAGATATTTCGCTTATTCCAGAGCTTTCTGACCTTCTCAGAGTTGACACACAAAAATTGCTAGTCGGCGATATGACTCCGAATGATTTTGTAGGAGGCAATATGAAAAACACAAAATATTATGTCTGTTCAATATGCAATAACATTTCACTTTGCACCGGCGAAGCAGAGGTTTCATGCTGTGGTAAAAAGCTAACTGTTCAGGCACTGAAAAAAGCGGAAGAAAGTGAAAAACTGTCTGTTCAAGTCATAGAAGACGATTGGTATATTACGAGTGCTCACCCCATGACAAAGACGCATTACATTTCTTTTATGGCGTTTGCCACGGGCGATTGTATTCATTTAATCAAGCATTATCCCGAGTGGAATTTGGGTGTGCATATCCCCAAAAGAGGACACGGAATGCTGATTTGGTACTGCACAGAACACGGTTTATTCTATCAGTTATTGTAAATAGGAGAATGGTGTGAAATGAAATTTATAGTATTTAACGGAAGCCCTGCCGGGGCTAACAGTAACACAGATGTAATTGCAGAAGCGTTTTTGAGCGGTGCAAAAAGAGCCGATGCGGACACGGAAAATGTGTTTTTAATTGATAAGAACATTGGACATTGCAAAGGATGCTTTACCTGCTGGTTTAGAACACCAGGAAAATGCGTGATGCAGGATGATATGACAGAGCTTTTAGACAAATATAATGCCGCTGATGTGGTGTGCTTTGCTTCGCCTGTTTACACATGGAATATGACAGCAGCTCTCAAGAATTTTGTCGATAGGCTCGCACCGCTGAAAAGTCCTCTGATTTTAAATTCGGGCGAAAATTTTGACCTTGCTGATTCCAAACCTAAAACCCAGCAATTTGTGGTGATTTCAAACTGTGGCTTTCCGGGCAACAACAACTTTGAAACCATGAAAGTGGTGTTTGCTTCCTGCAATCCTGTTCTTGAGATTTATCGTAACTGCGGCAAACTCTTAAAAAGCAAGAACGAGAAAATCAAAGCAACCGTAAATAAGTATTTGCAAGTTGTCGAGCAGGCAGGATATGAAATGGCAACGCAAAATTACGTATCGGAAGAAACAAAATCAAAACTTGAAATGCAGCTCATGTCGATACCTGATTATGTGAAATACATCGGGATGTAGCATAGGATATGAACAATTTGCAGGATAACCTCATGCGTGATTGTCAGTTAAGTAATAAGAAGCTAATTGGCTATCATAAAGAATATAAAAAATAATAAAACGACATTCATATAAATAAGGGTGAATATGCCTTCCTAAACCGCGTCTTGCGGGAGTTCGAGTCTCTCCGGGTGCACCATCTAAATACAATGATAGCAAGGCTTCAGAGATCCTGAGCCTTGCTTTTTTGTGCTCTTTTTTATAGTTTGCATGCTATGGCGTTTTCTGGCGAGAGTAAAAAGAGAAAAGTAAGCGATTTTCAGGTTGTTCGCCGTGCAGGTTTTTGCATTTATTAGAAGAATTAAAAGGGACATATTGGTTGTGCGTTGTATGAGCCAGAGAACCGTCCCCCGACTCGATGAGTCAGACGGATCGATAAACTGAACGAAAAAGGAGCTCTGTTATGAGAGACAACAAAACGTCGAAACCGGCACAAGAATATGATGGTAATTTTGGTAAAACAATGCTGTATCACAGTTTTTTTCATGAAGAAACCTTGAGGCTAATCAAAGCAGTAAATCCCAGACCTGAAACATGGCTGGACGCTGGTTGTGGTACAGGTATATTGGTAAGTAAAGCGTTGAATTTTTTTGCGGACACGCACTTTGTAATGATGGATCCTTCGGCGGCGATGCTGGATATTGCAAAAGAAAAATTCGCTGGTAGAGAAAACATGAAGCTGTCCTATGTGTTAGCTGGTACTGAGGAAGCCGATTTTCCGACGGAAAATTTTGATGTTATCACTGCAATTCTTGCACATCATTATTTTAATAAAAGCACTAGACAGAAGGCCACAGCGAATTGCTTAGCCATGTTGAAGAAAGGTGGTACTTATGTTACATTTGAAACCATTTTGCCGAGTTCTGACCAAGGTATCAAGATAGGTCTTGAACGGTGGAAAACTGCAATAATTAAGAATGGTAAAGATGCTGCTGCAGCGGAGCAACATATAAGCCGTTTTGGGACTGAACTGTTACCAATTACCGCTATGGAGCATATAGAACTTTTACACAAAGTAGGGTTTTCGGTTGTGGAAATTCTTTGGGCTTCAGGTGTGCAGATGGGATTTTATGCAATAAAATAGCTGGATTTTAATAATGTTTTCAAAGCTGAAATAAATTTGACCAAATAGTTGGTTGGAATGTTCCCAAGGTGTTTCGCGTAAAAGCTTGACCGCGCAACAGAAACCGCCCTCTCATCTGCAATGACTTTTATGCTCATACTGTTTCTGAATTTGATAAATGGGCAAATGGTGTCGAGCAAAATGAAGCAGTGAAAACGGGGGCATAAATTGTCCTCGTTTTCCTCATAGAGTCTGGTTGTGCTACGGGTTTAAGGAAATGTGAAAAGGGTGGACGGCGCTTCCTATAGTAACTAGAAGCAGATAAATTGCTTTAAATGTAGCTCCAAATTGTGCAAAGCATCGCTTGAAACGGTTTTGTTGTGAGACTAAGGTATGCTGTTTAACAATGATTCGCTATTTCGATAATTTAAAGGAATCAAATTGAGTTATTCTTGAATAAATCTGTCATATACTGATCCAGGACAGCAAGGCTTCTTCTTACTGATGGCTTAATATTTCTGTGTATAATCTTGTAGCAGACCCGCTTAGGCGGTGAATCCAGTAATTGTTGAATTACAAATTGTCCCGTTTTTACGAACGTATTGGCCACGGATTTAGGCACGACAGACCACTGCCTGGGGTCTTGCATGAGTAAAAAAATCAATCCGGCAATATCGACGGGAATGTATGCCGAGCGAATCGGGTCCCACCAGCGGTCGTGCCACATTTGAAAGGCTGGTCCCCAATTCCAGTATATTTCATCTTCACAGTTTAGCTCAGTCGGGTGGATTGGTTGTAAGTCGCCCAATTGATAGGTTATAGGTCTAATCAATACGGTCTCATCGACAAAGAACGGTTCCACATCAATGTTGGGCACCGTTCTTTCCATTTTTACGAAGGCTACGTCTATTTCTCGGCGCTCCATTGTACCCCAAAGCTCAACGGAGTGTTGTGTGCGAAATTGTAGTCGTATTCTGGGTCTGTGCTGGGTCAAGGTCCGATAGAGCGGCGGGAGAACATATGTATTTAAGCTATTCGATCCTCCAATTGAAAGACTTAATTGAGGGCCGCTGGCTTGAAGTTTTTCGGTATCCTGTTTTAGCTTACTCCAACGTTCGGCAATAGTGATGAAGTTTTCACCGAACGGAGTTAAAGTAATTTTTTGTATACCTTTCCCTCGCTCGACTAGGGTAGACCCCATTTCTTGTTCCAGGATTTTGAGCCGATAACTGATAGTAGCTTGAGTTAAATTTAACAGTTCAGCTGCTTTTCTTAAGCTTTGGGCCTGGACAATGGCAAGAAACGCATCAATTCCGGCAACATACATAAGTTTTGGCCTCCTTAAATATAGAAACGTTCAATATATAACACAAAATTTATTTGATTTACAGCAGATATTTCTTTATTTAAAATTAACATGAAGTTAATAAATAAACAACGGTACCATTCAAAGTTCTTAATTAAATTTGTAGGAGATGCAAGCTGTGAATACAAGTGCTATTTTTCGCGGGCAAAAAGAACAGTATAAGTGGAAGGCATTATCGACGGGGTGTCTTGCCCATTTTATTCATGATGGTTTTACGGATATGATTTATGTTTTTTTCCCAATCTGGCAAGCACAGTGGACATTGACATTTGTCGAGGTAGGCATTTTAAAAACCTTGGTTTCCGGCTCAATGGCTCTGTTTCAGCTGCCTATCGGTATTGTTGCCAATCTCATCGGACAGGTAAAGCTATTGCTTATCGGAACAGTCATTACTAGTGTCGCGGTTATGTTATGGGGCTTTGCAATAAGTCCTGTTTTACTGGGCTTATTGTTAATATTAGGCGGTTTAGGTTCCAGTGTTCAACATCCGGTGTCATCTTCTGTCATATTGGATGCTTATTCAGATGTCAAAGCCCGGCGAACGGCGTTAAGTACCTACAACGTCGCCGGCGATATAGGCAAGCTTGTTCTACCTGGTTCGGCAGCTTTATTGATTACATATTACGGCTGGCAATCAGCAGGCCGTTTACTCGCGACAGTCGGTTTATTGATCGCACTAATATTTTTAATTAACTCTTTGGGTTTCCGTATGACCGGT
The DNA here is from genome assembly GCF_018835585.1 of Pelorhabdus rhamnosifermentans. Lineage (NCBI taxonomy): Bacteria > Bacillati > Bacillota > Negativicutes > Selenomonadales > Sporomusaceae > Pelorhabdus > Pelorhabdus rhamnosifermentans. The sequence goes on along the minus strand of NZ_JAHGVE010000005.1, from coordinate 109,975 downwards.
TCTTCTTTATCGAAAGAAACGAACCAGCCAACAGGAAATGTTATATTGTTGGGATGGAATGGTTATCAGGGCTTTTGGTCACTGTCGATAATAGGAGTAATCGATAGTGCCACACGAATGGGTTTTTTAACTTTCCTCCCTTTCCTTCTTCAGGAAAAGGGGGCCAATGTCACCCAAATAGGCTTTACGCTCACACTCATTTTTGCTGGAGGTGCCGCTGGAAAATTGATTTGTGGTATATTGGCTACCCGGGTCGGTATTTTGCGTTCTGTGATAATAACTGAAAGTGTTACTGCAATATGTATTACCGGTATGCTTGTTCTGTCATTTAGCAACGCATTATTGCTTGCGCCGTTTCTTGGTGTAGCACTAAATGGCACATCATCCGTGCTTTATGGCAGCGTACCTGAACTAGTTTCAGAAAAACAGAGGAAACAGGCATTTTCAATCTTTTATACGATGACACTAGGAGCCGGCGCGGTTTCACCGGCTATTTACGGGACAATAAGTGATTTCGCTGGCATAGCGACTACGGTCATTATCGTGGCGGTTGTTCTTTTAGCTACTATACCATTGACCTTGCCGCTTCGAGGAAAATTAGTAGATTAATTTATAACAGGCTGAATTTGGAAGAATAGATTGTAGTGTTAAACAACCAAGCAGCGAGAAGTTTACAGGACACTACCACCGTCCCTGTGTCTTTTACGTTACGAGATACATTTCAATAGGAATACGCATATTTTTAGTTTCAAGTAAGATTCTTCCCGGCTGTGCAACTTGGCGCAGAAGGAAAATTCCATTCATGCGCATAAAAGTTGTATCTGGATCAGTTTTTGAAAAGCTGTTTCTGTCCCCAGCTATATGGAGATATTGATTGTATTTTTTAAGGCGATTCCTATATTCGTCTAGTTGTTCCAATTTTTTTTGCAACGTGGATTTCCTTTTGCCTATGCCATGATTGGTGGAGGCGATCCGCCCTTCTATTACCTCAAACTCAGATAATTATTGTCCTCCTTTAGCCGGGTAAATTCCCCGAAAAAGCCGCTTATTTATCTCCCTGCCGAGTACTGTCGCCATACCTAATTTGATTATATCACCGGGAATAAATGGTAATGCACCAACCATCATCGCCTTTTGTATCCCCATACCGGTAAATACACTTAGCCAAGTCACTCCTACTAAATAAACAACACCAATTCCCCCAATAATATTTGCAAGAGCTAGAGGCCAAATCTTATTATTTTTCCCTTTTAATAGTGCAATAAGCATGACTCCAGGAAAATAAGCAAGTAAATACCCGCCTGTCGGTCCCAGCAAAACCCCAATGCCGCCACTGAATCCGGAAAATACAGGCAATCCCACTGCTCCAATTAATAAATAGGTAAGAATGCTCCAACCCGCTTGTCGCACAGACAAAATACTACCCGTCAACATGACTGCTAAAGTCTGACCTGTAATCGGTACGGGGTTAAAGGGCAATGGAATTGATATAAAACTCATTATCACTGTTAAAGCTGCAAAGAAAGCAGGATATGTTAAATTGGCATATTTATTTTGCTGAATCACAATTATCCCCCTATATATCCATTACCAAATAAGTACCATTCACAGTATAGATCATCATTTTTTATTGTCAACCATGTTTTTATTATTAGTTAACATTAAGATAATTTGTTATAATCAATTTGTAAATGACTACGTAACACGATTATGTAAGGAGGGATATAGAGCGATGTGCACAAGTTTTGCTGCATATTATGGTTGCCCCCTATATGGAATGAATTTTGATTTTCCCCAAGTAGATATTAAAGTGAAAATACAAAAAGTAACGGCTGTAAAATTTATCTGTTTTTATATTTATGTATTTAATCACTATTCGCCATTAGTAGGAATGAATGAATATGGTGATTTTGTTAACCTGCAGGAATTGCATCTTGAAGATGACGTTAATCAATTAGAAGAATATCACGCAACAAAGCAAATCGATGGGTTGCAATTGTTCTTTGACTACTTAAATAGACGAATCACAATTGCTGAAATACTGGCAACAGATTGCAAGACCAAGTTAAAACTTCCTGCAAACTATAAAATTCACAACCTTTTTGCCACACTAGATGGTCAGGCTACCATTGTCGAAGGCATTAAGGGAAAACTATGGCAGAAAAAAATAGCTGGGCAAGAGTTAATTATGACTAACTTTGCCCATGCACTATATCCTTACAATACAATACCGGATTTACATTGGGTCGGAGCCGAGCGTTATATAGCAACCTCTCGCCTGCTAAAAGAAAAAAAACATACCTTCGATATTAAGCACGCAATGGATATTTTACAGAGCACCCTACAAACCAAAGGGGACTACCCTACCCAATGTTCTTGGGTTTTTGACCCTACTGCACAAATAGTATATTTTCGCCGTACCGAAAAGATGGATAATGTTTGGAAAATTTCTTTACAAGACGAAACCATCGAAAAAACTGACGATATGCAAGCACCAACTATTAAAATAGGTCCAGCAGGCATGGTCGTCAGTTTGCTAGAATAGGGGTAAAATAGGGACATGAAAATCTTAAAGCGGGACTAGCAGGGCGAATATGCCTTCCTAAACCGAGTCTTGCGAGGGTTCGAGTCTCCCGGGGCGTACCACTTAAAGAATACAGGAAAGGCAAGGCTTCAGAAATTCTGGGCTGTGCCTTTTTTGCGTCTTTTTTATAGTTCCGTATGCTATGGTGCTTTCTTGTAAGCGTAGGAAGAGAAAATTGATTCCAATAAACACCGCCATGTTTTGCCCCTTTGACAACATAACGGGTAGATTCAATGCCCTGCGCAATCAGAGCCTGATGTAGAATTTCTGTTTGACTGGGGGATACCAATGTGTCTTTATCGCCATGCATGAGGAGAAAAGGCGAAGTTAGGAGCGCCATTTACCCAACGCCCACCGACAGCGTAGCCTTTATTTTTATTATTTCTGGTGAGATAATAATATATATTGTGAAGCTTTGAAAGGAACCTATGATGAGAAAAACAGCATTAATTTTTGATGAGATAGCAACTCTTTATCATAAAGTTCGTCCGCACTATCCGCAAGAATTATTTAACGATCTTTTCGCGTTAACGGATCTTAGGCAAAATGCTCTTATTCTTGAAATTGGGGCGGGTACTGGAATTGCAACTATTGAACTTGTAAAGCGCGGGTTTCATGTAGTTGCATTAGAACCAGGAGAACAAATGGCTTCTGTTCTTAAAGACAATCTGAAAGAATATAAACTTGATGTGGTAGTTTCAACATTTGAAGATTGGACCCCGCCGCCAGAAGAAAAATTTGATTTAGTAGTTTCTTTTACAGCTTTTCATTGGCTGGATCCTCAAACGCGCTATCAAAGAATTCATGAGATTCTTGCTCCAAAGGGGTACTTAGCTGTAGTAAAATATCATCATGTAGCTGGCGGGGATCAAGCATTTTTTAATGAAGTACAAAAATATTATAAACAATACAAACCAAATGAGACCGAATTTAAGTTAATGGAAGCTAGCACATTTAAATCTAGTATCCAAGAATTTTATGCTAATGGTCTTTTTAAAGAACCAATTAAGCGAAGTTATCTTACGGAAGAAACTTATCGTCGTGCGGAGTATGAACAACTTTTGCTAACCTACTCCGATCATCGTATTCTTGAAGAAAAAAAGCGTTCTCAGTTGTTGAATAGTATTGGCACATTGATAGATGAACAATATTCAGGTCAAATACGAAAAAGTTATCTAAATGAGCTTATATTGACCTGTAAATGTTAAATTTATATTTATTTTTGATATAATAAGGGGTTCCTGGCAATTGTCGACTATAAATCAAAAGCGACATCTTGTCGCCTTTGAATGGAATATATATTCTGATTTGTTAGGCCTATTCATTTTCTTTTTTGTTTTCATGGCCTTTCGGTAATGGCTTGGTGGCTGCTGGTTGTAAATTGGGAAAAAAACTACTTCTTTCAACGTGGGCAAAGATACTTTCTTGCCATATTTGATAGTTATATAACATTATTGCGAGTACTACAGCAATTAAAAATGTTTGGAAAGGAGAAATGTCGACTAAACGCATCATGCCTTTATTGGGGAAATAAATTTGAAAAAGAAAGAATGCAAATACTATATCTAGTATTATATTAGTAACCAAATATATCCCGAATTTCTTGTAAGTGAATTTGAATAGCCACATTGTTAAAACCATATTTAAACCAATATCAAAAGGCATTATATCATAAAACGGATAAGCTGTTTCTTGGTGAACCCAAAAGCCTAAAGTAACTCCTATGTCGCCTACTATTGTACTTGCGAATGCGGATAGTATACCGACAGGCAAATACCGTTTTAAGTCGTCTTTATTCATAAAAAATAGAGTCAGAAAGGGTAGGAATAATATAGACCACAAAATTGCTTGATTATTCATCGTAAGTCCTCCTATTATTTAATATAGCTAGTATTACCTCATTTGCCTGCTAGATACCGGAATATTGGTAACTGCCTTTGCCAGTGGGCAAAAATTTATCCTCAATGCATTATAGGGGCGCACCATATAAGTATAATAATGCCACCCATAGGCTATTTAGCCAGATGAGTGGCAGCTTTTAGGACCGAGTTTTATTTTCCTGCCAGCGGGACATCGTAGTTAGCTAGCACTGCTCCTTTGGAATCTCTGAACGTGATGTGAATCGGCTTAGTAAAGTCCAGACTTCCACGGTTGACAGGAATAAAATCAGCAAGCTTGGTAGACGGTAGATCACCTCCGGCTGAGGGAGGGTCTTTGAATCTTACTGTGACGTCAAGGCTATTTCCTGTTTGCGTAATTGATTCAATACCAATGCCATAACCTTGAGTAGCTACCGAACCAAGATAAGCATATATAACAAATTGTTTGTTGAAATCAACACCGTTGAGCGGATTTGTGGGATTATCCGAAATAAGGGTAGAGGCTTCAAGCGAAGACCTAGGGTCTTGAAGAAAAGCACCAAACGTCATATCCTTAGGATAAGCATTGCCCAACCAGGCCCAATCTTTAAAAGTATTTGTTTGATACAGAATTTGCCCTTTAGCTAAACGGGTTGGCAGTGCACCGGGTACTGCTGAATTAGGAGCGATGCTGTTTAACGAGGATGACAAAGCATTTCCTTGATTCATTATCTTAATTAAGATTCCGAGTGTTTGGCTATCTTCTTTTCGTTTAAAAATAGGCTTGTTTGCTTCGTCCTGTTTGCGTATCCCATGATTTGGCCAAGCAATATCCGTGGGGTGTGAATCGCTTGGGATTAGGGGTAGATTCGAATTGTCATTAAAATCATTTTTGTTTGAAGCATGAACAGGGGAGATTGGCAATCCTGGAAGCGATGTCGACGACAGCACGGCTGCGCTAGCAATTGCAGCTAGAAATTTTTTGTACCGTCTTCGTCTAGTTTTCTGTCCGCATTTGTGTTTCATAGCTGTCCGCCCTTTCTACGCTTTTGATAATATTATCTTCGAAAATGATTTTGTAATGCCAAACATTTTTTGGTGTATTATAAGTTTAGAAAACCCATTTATATGCAGGACGCATTTACTTTATTGTAAAAAAAATCAATAGCAAGGCTTTATTAGATTTGCAAACAATTTTCTAAACCTTGTGCCAGTGGTGTAAAGAATTTCTAGTAGGTTGCGAATAAAAAGAGAATAATCATGTATGTATATGATATAATTTACATTGTCATATAGTTCATTAGTTGAGAAAAGATTGTAGTGTCCAACAATTCTGGTTACGGTTACTAGTTTTTGCAATAGAGAAAGCAGGCCTAGTGCTGTATTTGGGGTGTAAGTGGACACAATAATTGTCATTATAAAAAAATCATATAAGCAGGAGTGGCATATTGTGCGTAATTTAATTTGTTTGGTAATTATCATTAACTTTTTACTGGTTTGTATGCCGGGAATGTCATATTGCTATGCGAATGATTCTAAGCTTGAAATGGATTGGGACTATTTGACACCAACTGCAAAAACCCGCGATCTTGATACGGTGTCACTACATATACTTAATAAAATTTCTGAAAAAAAGGGTAGGTCTGTATATCGCGGTATTACAATTACTCGGCCACAAGGAAACATAATTTTTAAGCAACAGACTCAGACACAAGAAAGTTCGGCAGTAGGTATTGGGCCTGTTTACATGGTTCGCAATGAAAAGTATCGCTCTGGCAAGCTATCTGCAGTAGTAGATATGAGCGGTGGATTTATCGTATATAATAAGAAGTTTCCGGCCGGAGGGGAATATTATAATTTTATGTGGCGGATCGGGCCTCGATTTATTTATAAATTCAGCCCAAATTCTTCAGTAAGTATCGGATATATGCTAATGCATGTTTCTAATGGTTTACATTCCGAAGCTCATAATCCTTCTTATAACGCCCATGGAGTTTCAGTTGGTTTTGTAACAAATTTTTAAATCAGAGAATTCCGTGACGGTGACAAATTAAACAAGGATAGTGGTAAAAAATGTACATTTAAAGCGGTGATTGCAGCTAGAATATAGCAATGGCAAGGCTTCAGGAGCTCTGAGCCTTGCCATTTTTTAAAAATTAAGGTAACGGTTCATGTTTTTGTATCCGTACATCTTTTCCTATGGTAATTATGTTCAATATATGCAATATTTATAAGAAATATTGGCAAGAATATGAAATAACGGTATGTTATACTATTGATATATAGTATAAATTATATTATGGGAGGCATGGAACGTGAAAATAGCATTAATAAATGAAAATAGCCAAGCAGCTAAAAATGAAATGATCTCTACCACTTTGAAAAAAGTGGTAGAACCAATGGGACATGAAGTATTCAACTACGGGATGTATAGTGCAGATGATAAGCAACAATTGACTTATGTGCAAAATGGAATTCTTGCAGCCATATTGTTAAACTCAAAAGCGGCAGATTATGTAATAACAGGATGCGGTACAGGAGAAGGTGCGATGTTAGCTTGCAACGCTTTTCCAGGAGTGTTATGTGGACATGTGGTGGACTCATCCGACGCATATATGTTTGCTCAAATCAATAATGGAAATGCAATTGCTTTACCATTTGCAAAAGGATTTGGCTGGGGTGCTGAGTTAAATCTTCAATATATTTTCGAGAAATTATTCGAAGGTGAAAGCGGACAAGGTTATCCAAAAGAAAGAGTAATTCCAGAACAACGAAACAAGAAAATCTTGGATGAAGTAAAAAAAGTAACTCAGCAAGATATTATGACTGTTTTAAGAAATATTGATCAAGAGTTGTTAAAGGGGGCAGTCAGTGGAGAAAGATTTCAGGAATACTTCTTTGCAAACTGCAAAAATCATAAAATTGCGGATTATATCAAGCAAGTATTAGCTTAACCAATGTCTAAATGAGAATATAGTAACGGCAAGGCTTCAGGGATTCGGAGTCTTGTCGCTTTTGTATTTTTTGGTACCTGTTACATAGTTTTGTATGTTAAAGGGATGCTACAGTGAGATGTTCCTCAATTTGGTAGGTAATAAATTAGGGACTCCAGTAGCGAATTTTGACAGAATATGCTATATTTAAAGACGCAATAACATGGTGACAAATAAGACATTATCAACCTTGTTATTTGGGTCAGTCAACTTTTGGCTTTGAAGGCTAAGGGAAGCTTATCTGTATTAAATGACGTTGTAGCAAACTTGCAATGGTTGTTATTTGAACTAATATCTCAATAGGAGGAAAAATGAATCTTTACCTGCGTCTGCTTAGTTATGTAAAACCATATATCTTAAGAATTATTGTCGCTTTAACTTGTACCGCTCTGGCTCAAGGAGCAAACTTATATATCCCCGCTATCGTCAGCAAGCTTATCGACAAAGTGCTTGTGAGTAAAGATTTTGCCGCCCTTAATTACATCACCATTAGTATTGTCGTTGTCATTGTCCTGCAAAGCGTATTTTTGTACGGGCAAACTTATTTTATGGCCTACGTTGCCCAGAAAGTCGTCATCGACATCCGCCGAGCTATCTATCGGCATATGCAGCGCCTATCACTGGCTTTTTTTGAATCCCGCCAAACTGGGGCCATTATGAGCTACATTACCAATGACGTCAGTGCCCTGCAAAGTGCCCTCGTTGACAACGTGATCGACCTGGTTGGCCAGTCCGTCGTTCTGGTCGGTTCCATCGCTTATATGTTTTACATCGACTGGAAGCTCTCCTTGCTGACCTTTATTAGCTTTCCCTTCATCATCCAGGCGATCAACATCTCTGGCCGCAAGCTTCGGGTGAAAAGCCGGATTCTCCAAGAACGGGCTGCGGACATTACCGCCTTTCTCCAGGAATCGATTTCGTCGATCAAAATCATTCAGTCCTTCGTCCAGGAAAAATACGAACTGAACCGCTTCGACAATGAAAACAACAACAATTTCCGTGCGCAAATGAAAACCGTACAAGTTTCGGCGGTCATCACTCCAATCATCAATATTTTTTCGGCCCTTGGGATAACTGCCATCATCTGGTATGGCGGGCGCGAAGTCATCCAAAGTGAAATCACCTCTGGCGATCTTGTCGCCTTTATTGCTTTGGCAACTAACCTCTCCAACCCTGTCAAACGTCTGAGCAATGTCTACGGTAATATCCAGCGCGCGCTGGCCGCCGCCCAGCGTGTCTTCGACGTACTAGACATCAAGCCCGCTATCATTGATTGCCTTAGCGCTGTTCCTCTGCCCCCTATCAAGGGCCAAGTCGAGTTCCACAACGTCACTTTTGAATATAAACCCGGCGAACCTGTTCTTACCAATCTCACCTTTACCGCCAATCCCGGTCAAATGGTCGCCCTAGTCGGTCCGAGTGGTGCGGGCAAGACCACTATTGCCAACCTGATTCCCCGCTTTTACGACCCTGCGTCCGGGCACATTACTATTGACAGTATTGAGATTAAGACTGTGACGCTTGAATCTCTTCGCAAGCAAATCGGTATCGTTCCCCAGGAAACCACTCTCTTTAATGGCACTATCTATCAAAACATTCTCTATGGCAATCTTGATGCCACTGAAGAGCAGGTGATTGCTGCATCTAAAGCAGCCAATGCCCATCAATTTATTATGAATACGACGGGACAATATCAGTGCATGATTGGCGAACGGGGAGCGAAGCTATCCGGCGGACAGCGGCAAAGAATTGCTATTGCCCGGGCGATTTTGAAAAATCCCCGCGTTCTCATTCTCGACGAAGCCACTTCCGCTCTTGACACCGAAAGCGAAGCTTTGGTTCAGCAGGCATTGGACACGCTTATGATCGGTCGGACTTCCTTTGTCATTGCTCACCGTTTATCCACCGTTCAACAAGCCGACTTAATCCTCGTCATGAATAAAGGCCAAATCGTCGAACGAGGCACCCATACCGAACTCATAGCAGTCGGTGGGCTTTACAGCAAACTATACAACACCCAATTTAAAAAAAGAAACCATGGCGGACAGCCTAAATAGCAGATGGAATAAGAAGCTTATCACCAAAGGAGCAGGAATAAGGGCGATTTCAATGTTGATAACTTTAAAAGTCAATAACTCTTAAGTAGTAGAGATAAATTATCGATAATATAGGTAAGGACTGAAAAAGTTTTCTTCAGGGGGAATTTAGGATGAATAAGTTGTATGCAATTATTGGTCCGCCCGCATCAGGCAAGACGACAATCGTGAAACAGCTTTTTGAGAATTATGGTATTCCTGCGCTAGTAAGCCATACTACGCGTCTTCCCAAAAAGAATGAAGAAAACGGCAAAGACTATTACTTTGTCAGCAAGGCGGATTTTGCCACGATACAACATATTGAGAAAGCCAATTATTCTGGCGATTCCTATGGACTTAGCAAAGATGAAGTTCTCAATAAAATCAAACTACATCCTGTTTCGGTTGTGGATATCGATGCGACTGGTTATAATCAGTTGAAAAAGTTACTTAGTGGGCATTTGGAATCCATCTATATTCTAGTTGACAAAGATGAGATTATCAGCCGTTATTTAGCTCAAGAGAAAAGCGCAGAGGATATTAAGGTGCTGCTTGAATATGCGGAAGCTAATGGCGAGTTTAATAATTGGCAGATTGCTGATCATGTAGTGAAAAATACGGGTTCTATTGAGGTTACGATGCGTCAGATTGTCGCTATATTGGACTTAGCGAATTCAAGTCATAAGACCTGTGCCATGGAAGGAAAGGAACCCGCAGAATAGATCAGGAAAGTCGAGCCGATTTGTCCAAGTATTTCCGGTATCACTGAACGCTAAAAGAATGTTAAACTGTTCTTGGGGTGATCATGTGGCTAGACTTGGTACATATTTTATGCAAGTTATTTTTGTTGTGACGGTTATCACTCATGTAGCAGGTAAGGGTAGTGTCGTTTGTTATTTTTAAACTGTTTATGTATTAATGTCCTGATTTTAGGTGCTCTTTGCGGGGTACCTTTTTTTATTGCTACGATTGCTACGCGCAACGTAGGCTTCTCCCACCTGCCATCCTATGTAAAATAAGGCTCCGTAGACATATTGTCTATGGAGCCTTTTGACGTGCGCTAGGGTTGGAACAATCTGGGCGCTTACTCGTGGTGAATGAAGACTATCTACAGGAGATGCGGGGGAGTATCTATATCCACCATGTTGTATTTTCGCATTTTCTGATAAAATGCGGAACGGTGAACTCCAAGTATCTTAGCGGCCTTGGTTTTATTGCCCCCTGACGCATCAAGTGCCCGTTTAATAGCTTGTTGCTCAGCTTTATTTATTATTATTTCTAGATCAAAGGCTGCTGAATTATCTTCTGTGGTCAAGACTCCATGGGCTTTTTTTAAAATTGGCGGTAAATGTTCCGGATGGATGACGGTTTCGTCATCCATTAAGTTAATAGTCCGTTCCAACACATTTTCCAATTCACGGATGTTGCCGGGCCAACAATATTTCATCAGTAAATCTAAGGCGGCAGGCGATATTTCTTCGACCCAATGTTCAACTTGGCGATTAATTTTTTTTAGGAGTATTTCGCATAGTGCTGGAATATCATCCAATCTTTCCCGTAGTGGTGGGATGTTTAATGTAAATACATTTAGTCGATAATATAAATCTTGACGGAACTGATTTTGTTCAATCATTTTTTCCAGATCCCGGCTGGTAGCCGCAATAACACGAATGTTTAACTTAATTGTTGTTGTGCCACCCACACGTTCGAGTTCCCGTTCTTGGAGTACACGCAAGAGTTTAACTTGCATTGCGATTGGGAGTTCGCCAATTTCATCAAGCAGAATCGTTCCGCCATTGGCTAATTCAAATTTTCCTGGTTTTCCACCTTTGCGGGCACCCGTAAAGGCGCCTTCCTCATAACCAAATAATTCTGCTTCTAACAGTGTTTCAGGCAGCGCACCACAATTTACCTTAATCAAAGGTCCTTGCTGGCGGGTACTGGCATTATGAATCGAATGAGCAAATAACTCTTTTCCAGTGCCGCTCTCACCTAATATTAGTACCGTTGAAGTACCTTTTGCGGCTTTTAGAGCAATCTTTTTAAGCCATACCATTTTTTCGTTATTGCCAATTATATTTTCAAAAGTATATTTCCCAACATTTACTTTGCTGAATTCTTCTTTATAAAATTCTAATTCAGATTGCAATTTATTCACCTTTGAAGCAAGAACTCTTACATCCTTGACGTCCTGAAATATGACGTTTCCTACAGCACCAATGATTTCGCCATCTTTTAAAATAGGTATTCGTGTAACAACACAGACATGATTATTGATTTGCTGAAATTCAGCGAATTCCGCATTCCCGCTTTGAGCGACTAAGTGCATTCGAGTGTTTTGAATAACGTCAACAATTGGTTTCCCAACAACTTTTTGTGGGTCTAATCCGAGAAAATTACCGTAGGCTCGATTCATTTTGGTAATAATGCCTTGCTTATTTATTACTACAATGCCCTCTTCAAGTGCTTCTAAAATAGATTCCAACGTACTTTTCAGTTTTTTGACGTCTTCCAGTTCTGTTATAACAGCTGTCAGTTCGGTAATGTCTTGGAAAATAGCAACTGCGCCAATTATTTCATTCTTTTTATAAATAGGGGATCGATTGGTGAGTATGATTTCTTGCCCCATATTCATGTGTTGATTGATTTCAGCAATCCCGGTCTTCAGTACTCGCAGCAGCCCAGTATTGGGAATAACGTCATCAACTGGCCGACCGATAATTTTTTCTGATGAAAATCCGATGAGTGATGCTGCAGCATGATTAATTAAGGCGATTCGTCCCTCACTATTGACAATCATGACGCCATTATACACTGAATTAAGAACAGTAGTGATCTCTTCAGTTAAGAAGGCTGGTTTGGTAATTATAGCCGGTTTTTCATGCGTATGCTTTTGCAAAGTGGAACCTCCTGTTACTACCAATATCATTCAGATATTTCCATTCATTTTTATTATAACCAATTTACCACTCGCTATCTAGTTCTGTTTTCATGAATTGCAATGAAGTGTAGATGTTTATATACAACTGTCTATTTTTATATACGCTATACAAACTATTATTCATAATTGTAGTTTGGAAAACCCAGATTTTATCCAGCCTTTTAATGGTTCGTATGTTGGCATGTTTCTTGCTAATAATATATGACGAAAGCTCCTGCAGGAGATGTGTCGTTTTCAACTTCAATATAAGGGAGGTTATTATTTTGGAAGTAATCGGTATTATTCTCAGCCTTTTCTTGCTTATGTTTTTTGCATACAAAGGGTTTTCCGTTATTTTGTTTGCCCCAATATTTGCATTGTTAGCGGCTTCACTGTCAGGACTGTCCATCATGCCGGCTTATACTGAGTTGTTTATGGCTAAAGGTGTTGTTTATATCAAGTCGTTTTTCCCGGTCTTTTTGCTAGGCGCCGTATTTGGTAAGCTCATGGAAGACACGGGTTTGGCAAAGGGCATTGCTCATGCCATTATTCAAGGCCTTGGTAAGGAACGAGCCATCCTTTCTGTAGTTCTTGCTGGCTGTGTCCTTACTTACGGTGGTGTAAGTTTATTTGTTGTGGTGTTTGCAGTATATCCTTTTGCTTCAGCCTTATTTAAAGAAGCCAATATCCCCAAACGTCTATTACCCGCAACGATAGCACTAGGTGCTTTTACTGCAACGATGGATTCTTTTCCAGGTACGCCTCAGATTCAGAACCTGATTCCCACTAATTTCTTTGGTACAAATATTTATGCAGCTCCGATTCTGGGCTTATTTGGTGGGTTATCGATCATTACACTGGGCATTATGTGGCTGGAACATCGCCGGAAAAGTGCCGCGATTGCTGGCGAGGGCTATGGCAATCACACCCTTAATGAAACTGAAATTAAAGAAGATACTACCTTTCCTTCTTGGAAACTATCCATATTACCCTTAATTGCTGTTCTAGTAGTCAATTTTATCATGAACAATTTATTTGTTTGGGATCCGAATATGTTAGAACCGTTTAAAGCTATGAAACTTCCGTTAACGGCTTCAGAGGTGAAAAATGTAATTAGTATCTGGTCACTAATTATTGCTCTTGTTACGGGAATTTTACTTGTTATCGTTCTTGGCTACAAGAACCTTAAAACAACAAGTGGTTTAGCTAAATCACTCAATGCGGGGGCAATTGGTTCGCTCCTTGCTATTTTAAACACTGCGTCTGAGGTTGGATACGGCAATGTAATTGCTTCGTTGCCAGGCTTTCATGCAATATCTACTGCCTTGATGAATATTAAGGTTGGCGGCTCTCCATTAGTCTCGGAAGCGGTTACGGTTAATGTTCTTGCTGGTGTCACCGGTTCTGCCTCAGGAGGTATGTCGATAGCACTGGATTTAATGTCAAAAGATTGGCTGTCTTGGGCTAATTCTATTGGCATGTCGCCGGAGATACTCCATCGGGTTGCTTCTATGGCTTCCGGTGGTATGGATACGCTGCCTCATAACGGCGCGGTTATTACCTTACTTGCAGTGTGTGGTATGACTCATAAAGATTCTTATGGTGATATTTTTGTATTGACAGTCCTTAAATCCGTGATGGTGTTTGTTGTTATACTTCTTCACACTTTAACGGGAATCCTGTAAGACGTTGCAAAAATGAAGCTTTCTGTGTGATTTGCACAGCAGGCTTCATTACATTCTAGATGCGGAAAACGATCTAGAGCATGAGGAGAGTGAGCATTATGGCTAAAATTATTACGGCGGTAGAAGCCGCCCAATTAATTGCAGATGGCACAACTGTTGCCACAAGTGGATTTGTCGGTAATGGTCATCCCGAAGCATTGACTGCCGCGGTGGAAAAACGATTTTTAGAGCAGGGTTCTCCACGCGACTTGACCCTTGTTTATGGTGCCGGTCAAGGTGACGGTAAAGATCGTGGTCTTAATCATTTTGGTAATGAAGGAATGGTTAAACGTGCCATTGGTGGACATTGGAATTTGGCACCGAAATTGGGCAAGCTTGCTGTTGAAAATAAAATTGAGGCCTATAATTTTCCACAGGGTACACTGACCCATTGGTTTCGTAGTGTTGCTGGTCGGAAACCTGGTGTGATTACTACGGTTGGTCTTAATACATTTGTTGATCCTCGCGTAGAAGGTGGCAAAATTAACGGTGTAACAACAGAAGATTTAGTTGAGATTATTGAACTAGGTGATCAAGAGCTGTTATGGTACAAACCTTTTCCAATTGATGTAGCTCTGGTGCGTGGAACAAGTGCCGATGAAAGGGGCAATATTACGATTGAACGTGAAGCCGTTTCCCTGGAAATTTTATCCATTGCACAAGCTGCCAAGGCTTCTGGCGGGATAGTCATTGTGCAAGTGGAACGTCTTGTGGCTAATGGCACTTTTTCCCCTATGAATGTAAAAATTCCCGGAATTATTGTGGACTATATTGTGGTAGCAGAGGATCTGGCAAGTCATATGCAGACTTATGCTGAACACTACAATCCGACTTATTCAGGTGAGATTCGGATCCCTTTATCAGCGATTTCTCCTATGCTCATGGATGAACGCAAGGTTATTGCCCGGCGCGCGGCCTTGGAACTAATTCCTAATGCTACGGTAAATTTAGGAATTGGTGTTCCAGAAGGGGTAGCCATGGTTGCTAATGAAGAAGGCATTGGCGACATGATGACTTTGACAGTAGAGGCCGGACCGATTGGCGGTGTACCAGCCGGAGGGCTAAGCTTCGGAGCGGCTATTAATGCCGAAGCTATTCTTGATCAACCATATCAGTTCGACTTTTACGATGGCGGCGGGTTGGATCTGGCATTTTTGGGGCTTGCTGAAACAGATCGTTACGGTAATATTAATGTTAGTAAATTTAAAGGAAGAGTGGCTGGCTGCGGTGGGTTTATCAACATTACGCAAAATGCCAAGCGCGTTATCTTTTGTGGTACCTTTACAGCGGGTGGTCTCAAAGTCAAAGTGAAAGACGGCAATCTATCTATAGAACACGAAGGGATGGCTAAAAAGTTTCTAAACCATGTGGAACAAATTACGTTTAGTGGAAAATATGCCCTGAGTGTTAAGCAACCTGTTATGTATATTACTGAACGTGCCGTGTTTGAACTCAAGGAAGAAGGATTAACCCTTACTGAGATTGCTCCCGGCGTTGAGTTAGAAAAGGACATTTTGGCTTTGATGGAGTTTAAACCGATTATTTCACCTGAACTCAAGATAATGGATAAACGTATTTTTAGTGATAAACCAATGGGATTAGGAAATGTCTCGTCAATCAAGCAACCGTCTGAAGACGATATTATCGGTCAGGCAGTAGAAATATTGCCGTCTTTAATTGAGAAATTGAAGAAAATCGGAGAAGTTAGTTAATTTATTCAGCAAATCAGGGAGGGATTATCTTGGCATGTGATATAAAATACGCAGATATCCAAGTGGGCGATAAGGCTAGTATATCAAAGACGGTAACAGAGCATGACGTATATACTTTCGCTGGTTTAAGTGGCGACTTTAATCCAGTCCACATTAATGCTGAATTTGCCAAAAATACGATGTTTAAAGAAAGGATTGCTCACGGTATGTTAGTAGCGGGATTGATTTCTGCGGTACTAGGCACGGAACTCCCCGGTATTAATACGATTTATCTT
Organism: Pelorhabdus rhamnosifermentans; assembly: GCF_018835585.1. Taxonomy (NCBI): domain Bacteria; kingdom Bacillati; phylum Bacillota; class Negativicutes; order Selenomonadales; family Sporomusaceae; genus Pelorhabdus; species Pelorhabdus rhamnosifermentans. The sequence continues at coordinate 93,833 of NZ_JAHGVE010000005.1, read as the reverse complement.
GCCCAAGAGCTGGCATTTAAATCACCCGTGAAATTTGGGGACACAGTTACTGCAACAGTCGAAGTAATGGAGAAAATTGATGCCAAAAACCGCTTGATGCTAAAAACCGTTGCAACCAACCAGGACGGTACAGTAGTAGTGGATGGTAAAGCTACAGTTATGAAGAAAGATTAGTGTCACACAGCAGGAGATGCAAGTGCCGGTAGTTCAAGTCCTCCGGGCGGCCAGATGTATTTAAAGCTTCAAGAGTATAATGCTCTTGAAGCTTTTGGCTTTTTTAGGGCGATTCGCTTATCTTGCTGTTTGAGTTAAAAATGCAGAGCTTCGATCCAAAACTTTATGAAGGATAACTAGGTGCTCCAAATAGGTTGAAAAAATGTTAGAATGATAATAAAAATTCTTCGTAGGGAGTACAAGTCGATGACTAATCGGAATGAATTTGAATCAAGAAGTCCCAGCTCAATAGCTGTGCAGGATTTTTTTACGATTAACCAATTATTTTTTGCGTGGTTGCACATTGGTTTTACATCGTTTGGTGGTGGTGCCATCACTCAATATCTTATTCAAGAAAGCTTTATTTATAAGCACAAGTGGATAACTGCGGAAGAGTATGCTAACATCATCGCAATGTGTCAAATTACACCGGGCATTAACATTATTGCCTATACCATTCTTATAGGTAAACGCCTTGCCGGATGGCCGGGTATATTTGTTTCAGTCATGGGGCTTATTCTACCTAGTGCGCTGATCACCATTGGGATATCTGCAATTTATACCCGTATTAGTGAGTTTTCAAAGGTGCAAGCTGTGTTGCGGGCAGTGTTTGCAGCTATATTTGGTATTGCTCTAGCCACGAATTGGCGAAATGTCAGACCTATTCTAGTAAGCAATTATAAGCGTGGATTATGGACTTTTCTGGTTACAATTGGAATCATGATCAGTAGTGCAATGATTTACATACTTTTAAATCCGCCCGTGGTACTCTTATATCTTTTGGGCGGGCTATGTGGTGCGCTTACTTACTGGTATGTTGCCAAGAAGAAACGGGAGGATGAGTAGATGGATTGGGTTATATTCTTTTGGGTTGTACTTAAATCAAGCTTGTTTTCGACGGGTGGGTTTGGCCCTTTACCTAGTTTACACACTGATTTTATCGCATACGGATGGGCGAGTGAAAAAGAGTTCACTGAAGCACTGGCAATTGGACAAATTACACCCGGACCCAATGGCCTTTGGGTTGTCAGTCTCTGTTATTTAGTTGCTGGCTTGTCAGGTGCGTTGATAGCCTGTGTGGCACTGCTTTTGCCACCCTTATTTATCGTAATTGTAGAGCGCTGCTATGAGCGCATTGCCAGTCATCCTGCAACACAGGGGTTACTTGATGGTGTTGTACTTGTCATCGTTAGCTTTAGCGTAATCGTTTTGGCGGGAATGTTTCATAACAATGGTTTGGATATAAGCATGATAGCCATTGCCATAATCAGTGCCGCACTTGCCATATCAAGACGCGTATCGGCCAACGTGATCCTGGTGGTAGCCGCTTTGGTCGGGGTAGTTTTAGGTTGAATGTGGCAAAAGCTTCAAGAGTATTGTGCTCTTGAAGCTTTTTATCTTGTGCGCCCAGCATGGGCACTTACACTTATTATTGTCAAACTATAAATTTTCCAGGATCTTTATTTCGTTTTTCATAATATGCTGCGTCGTTGACGGTTCTACTCCGTTTACTAAATAACTGAATACAACTTGCATCGATTTATGTCCCTGTGTATACGGATGTTGACAAATCGTTACATTAATCACTTTTTTTCGCATCATCTCCACTGTATTAGGTGTGCTATCGAAGGAAACAATCGTAATTTTTCCCTGACGCTGCAAAGACATTACTGCTCTGCATACTCCATAGACACCTGCGGCAGCGACAAAAAGTGCATTGATGTCCGGATGTTTCTTTAGCATTTCCATAGTAACTTCAAATGCAATGACATCATCATCATTCGTTTCTGCAAAATCCAAGATCTGAAAATCAGGGTACTTTTTCTTCATTACATTTTTAAAACCCGCAATTCTTTGATTATGTCCCAAAATTTTAACAGAACCTGTAAGCAACCCGATTTTTGCTTTTCCTTTTGTAAACAGGCCCATAATACCGCATGCCGTTTCACCGCCATTAATATAATTACTTCCTACATAACAGGCACGCTTACTATCGGCAATATCATTATTTACAGTAACAATAAATATACCGCTATCTACCAATTCGTTTATTTTTTTCACAATCTTCGGCTCGCTAATCGGGTTTATAATCAATGCATTTATTTTCCCTTTCATTTCATCAAGCAAAGTACATTGCTGTTCTACCTCATAGCCTCGCATCGTTTTCATCAATACTTGCATTCCATAAGCGCGATATTCCTTTTCTGCCGCTTGTATTCCACGAATCACTTCATCAAAAAAAGGATTTCCCTCTGAGGTTAGCAATACCCCTACAACCAAGTTCTTTTTTCTTGCCGACAGTGCTTTTCCTGCTGGATTCGGTGTGTATCCAAACTCATCGGCCACTTTTCTTACCAGTTTTTCTGTTTCTGGTTTTACTTTACCGCGGCTATTCAAAACCCTGTCGACGGTTCCCCTGGAAATACCACAAATTTCTGCAATCTTTTTAATTGTAACTCCCATTTTATATTATCCTCATTTACTAAGTAGTAAGTTTTCTTAAATGATTTTATTATTCGATGAGTTGATTATACCATGAAGCATTATGAAATCTGAAGCGATAATCGATGGAGTGAAGTATTTTTTTAACATAATTTTTAAACATGATAATGTGGCCGAGCACATTCGATAATTGGAATATATCACTTAGATTTCTATACGTCAACATTTTTTATTGAAGAAGAATAGTAATTCCATTTTTTCTCTAAAAATTCTTATTAAGCATATTACAGCAATAAAAACATCCTCTAATTTACAATTTGGTTGTTAATCTACTTGTGTTTATTGCAATATAATCAATAAATAAAAGAATCATAAAATTTGGTAAAATCTTAATTGACAAATTAATCCTTAAATGCTATTCTGAATGTGTTATTAAATGTGCTCAAGCACTTAAATAAAAAAGTAAAACTTAAAAGTATAATCCACTACTTACGTTTAATATGACATAAAGGAGACGGCGTGATGAGATATGTCATTGGGATTGACCTTGGAACGAGTGCGGTCAAAGTGCTTTTGGTCAATAAGGAAGGCGAGGTGGAACATGCAGTTGCCAAAAATTATCCGTTGATTCAGGAACATCCCGGCTATAATGAGCAGAATCCGGAAGAATGGGTAGATAAAACACTGCAGGCATTACGGCAGCTTGTTACTGAATCCGGTGTTAATCCCGCAGAAATCGCGGGATTGAGTTATTCGGGACAAATGCATGGCCTTGTTTTGCTTGACGAAAGGCAGCAACTGATTCGACCGGCCATTTTGTGGAATGATACTCGAACGACTGAGCAATGTGAAGAGATCAAGACAGTTTTGGGTGATAAGCTGTTAACGATTACAAAGAATCAGGCACTGGAAGGTTTTACACTACCGAAAATTCTTTGGGTTAAGGAACATGAACCCGCCAGTTTTAAGCGAAGTACAGTTTTTCTTTTACCAAAAGATTATCTCCGCTTTCGTATGACGGGGAGGTTACATAGTGAGTATTCGGATGCAGCAGGAACCCTCTTGCTTGATGTGGTTAATAAAAAATGGAGTTCGGAAATATGCCAGGCATTCGATTTACCAGTCACATTATGTCCGTCATTAGTAGATTCGGGTGCTTATATTGGCACCTTGCTTCCTGAAATAGCTAAAATAACTGGACTTTCTTCATCAACAAAAGTATTTGCAGGCGGAGCAGATAATGCTTGCGGCGCTATCGGCGCAGGAATACTTTCAGCGGGGAAGGCATTATGTAGTATCGGTACATCGGGAGTGTTTTTATCATTTGAGGAAAATAAACAGCGTAATTTTGCCGGAAAAGTTCACTTCTTTAACCATAGTCAAGAAGATTCCTACTATACAATGGGCGTCACCTTAGCTGCGGGATATAGCTTAAGTTGGTTCAAGAATACATTTGCTGAAAATGACAGTTTTGACCAGCTTTTAGATGAAGCTGCAAAAGTCCCAATTGGTTCTAATGGTCTTCTTTTTGCTCCCTATTTGGTTGGCGAGCGAACACCTTATGTTGATGCCAAAATAAGAGGCACGTTTACGGGCATTGATGGTTCCCATAAGAAAGAACATTTTGTGCGAGCTGTTATGGAAGGCATTGTTTTTTCGATCAACGATACGGTTGATATTTTCAAAGCAAACGGCAAGAACGTAGATACGATCATTTCCATTGGTGGTGGAGCAAAAAACGATTTGTGGCTGCAGATGCAAGCAGATATTTTTAATGGAACAGTCATTAGTTTAGCGAATGAACAGGGACCAGGCATGGGAGCAGCTATGCTTGCGGCTTCTAGCCTAAAATGGTTTTCATCACTTAAAGAGTGCGCTGAACATTTCATAAGGTTCCAGAAAAAATTTAAGCCCATTCAAGAAAACGTTGAAAAATATAAGACGCTCTATCAAATTTATAAAAAAGTATATACTCAGACAAAAGATATTAATTACCAGCTATTTCCGTTCAGAGAACAGTAATTTGTTGACTTTAACGATATGCGAATTAGTGTCCAGATTTTTGCTGTTTCGTGTTGGTATGGCATTCGTTCATTCATCATGAAGGTATTTAGTCATAAACATTTGCTCAAGGCTCAGTGGGTGAATGTATGGCTTGGTTCTTATCAAAATAATGGGAGGGGAAATACCATGCTTAAAGGAAAACGGTTATTACTTATTTTGGTGTCAATTTGTGTTGCTTCTTTATTAATGATGGCAGGGTGTACAAGACAAGAATCTGCTTCATCAGGGGCTCCTGCGCAAAAGGGCAAGGCTATTAAAATTGGTCTCAGCATGGATGATTTAAAATTAGAAAGATGGCAGCATGACAGAGATCTCTTTACCGAAAAAGCTAAAGAACTGGGGGCTGAAGTGGTTGTCCAATCTGCAAATGGCGATGATCAGACGCAGTTCTCACAATGTGAAAATCTTATTTCCCAGGGCATCAATGTATTGGTTATCATTCCGCATAATGGCGAGGCGATGGCTCCTATTATTGAACAGGCTCATAAAGCAGGGATTAAAGTGTTGTCCTATGACCGTTTGATTACAAACTCAGATGTTGATTATTACATTTCATTCGACAACATTAAAGTCGGCGAAATACAGGCGCAAGCCATTGCACAACTTAAACCTAAGGGGAATTATTTCATGATGGGCGGCTCGCCTACTGACAATAATGCCAAAATGCTTCGTCAAGGGCAAATGAATGTTTTGAAACCGCTGATTGATAAAGGCGATATCAATGTAGTGGGCGATCAATGGGCGAAAGATTGGCTGCCTGAAGAAGCGCTAAAGATTATGGAAAATGCACTGACAGCTAACAATAATAAAATTGATGCTGTAGTTGCTTCCAACGATAGTACTGCTGGGGGAGCTGTTCAAGCATTGGCGGCGCAGGGGTTGGATGGAAAGGTGCCAATTTCCGGTCAAGATGCGGAACTGGCGGCTTGCCAGAGAATCGTGGAAGGCAAACAGACGATGACTGTTTACAAACCGATTAAAAGTATTGCTACGAGAGCCGCCGAAGCTGCAGTTCAGATTGCCAAAGGGGAAGTAGTCAAAACGGACGGTGTAGTCAACAACGGGGCTAAAGATGTTCAGTCCATTCTTCTTACACCGATTGCCGTTGATATGAAAAATATGGTCGACACTGTTATCAAAGATGGTTATAACAAATTAGAAGATGTATTTAAAAACGTTCCCAAAGACAAATGGCCTAAAATGTAACTCAAATGGCAGGTGATAGGATATTTTTCCCTCACCTGCTCAATTTGAATATGAGGGGATAAGAATGAGCGATTATATTTTGGAGATGAAGGGGATTGTCAAGGAGTTTTCTGGCGTCCGAGCGCTGAACAATGTTTCTTTCCAAGTAAAAAGAGGGGAAATTCATGCCTTGTGCGGTGAAAATGGCGCTGGTAAATCAACATTAATGAAAGTGCTAAGCGGTGTATATGTCAATGGTACTTATCAAGGGGAGATTATTTTTAATCAGAAGCAATTGGTGATTCGAAATATCACGGATGCTGAGCAGGCAGGCATAGCTATTATTCATCAGGAAATGGCGCTGTTTAAAGAATTACCAGTATATGAAAATATTTTTATGGGGAATGAATTGCAATCCAAAGGGATTATCAACATGCCAGCTATGCTGGCTAAAACACAGGAACTCCTGAATGAAATGAAATTAGATATTAGTCCTTATACGATCATAAAACAACTAGGCACAGGACAGCAGCAACTTGTCGAGATCGCAAAAGCTTTAGCCAAACATGCCACATTGCTTATTTTAGATGAACCTACGGCTTCGCTTTCCGAAGGGGAAGTGGAGATCCTTGTTAATATATTGGGGCGGCTAAAACAAAAAGGCGTTACTTGTATTTATATATCCCACAAGCTAGATGAGGTCTTTCGGTTTGCAGATGCGGTCACGGTGATTCGTGACGGCCAGTCTATCGGGTCAGAACGAGTTGAGAATGTAACGAAAGATGATATTGTGAGGATGATGGTGGGACGTGAAATCACCGATCTTTATCCGAAAGAGAGTCATGTAACGGATGAGAAAGTTTTTTATGTTAAAGACTTTACTTTATATGATGCCAGTGAACCGGATAAAAAATTGGTTGATAACGTTAGCTTTCATTTGAATCGTGGGGAAGTCTTGGGAATCGCTGGTTTGGTCGGGGCAGGCCGCACAGAACTGGTATCCGCTATTTATGGTTTTCATGCTGGTAAACATAGCGGAGAAGTCTATTTAAATGGGGAAAAATTAATTATTAATCATCCTAAAGATGCATTAGATCATGGTATTGCTATGGTACCGGAGGACCGTAAGCGTCATGGTATCATAGAATTGATGTCAGTTAAACAGAACATGACATTAGCTAATATCGAAAATTATCGTTCAAGATTTGATGGAATAGATAATTGTAAGGAACTAACAAATGTCAATACTTATATGAAGAAGTTAAGAATTAAAGCGCCAAGTTTAGATGCTATTCTTAAGAACCTGAGCGGTGGCAATCAACAAAAGGTTGTTTTGGCAAAATATTTGTTGCGCAAGTTAACAGTGCTTATTTTGGATGAACCGACTCGAGGAATTGATGTTGGAGCTAAATATGAAATCTATAATCTCATTAATCAATTAGCAGCTGAAGGGATCGCTATTATTATGATATCGTCCGATTTACCGGAGGTATTAGGTATGGCTGACCGAATATTGGTCATGAACGAGGGGCGTATTAGAGGGGAATTCATTAATAAAAATCTTGATCAGGAACAAATAATGCATTGTGCTATAGGGGGGGCTACTGCGTGACTGCAAAGATGGAAACAAGCAATGGAATAGCAGTGAATAAAAAGAATTCGCTTACATCCCTGTTTAACTTTAACATCAAAACGTACACTATGATTTTGGCACTAATCTCCATTTGGGTTCTTTTTAGTGTAGCGACAAATGGAGACTTTTTAACTTCTAGAAATTTGTCTAATCTATTTCGACAAATGTCAATAACAGGTGTTTTATCTATCGGAATGGTTTTTGTAATTATTGCGGGGCATATCGATCTTTCCGTAGGGTCCTTTATGGGGTTATTAGGTGGTATAGTTGCAGTTCTCAATGTATGGTTCCACGTCAATGGGATTGTCGCAATGGGCATAACCTTGATGATTGGTTTAATAATTGGTGTATTGAATGGTTGGCTGATTGCTTATAAAAAAATACCGTCTTTTATCGTTACTTTGGGTGGCATGCTGGTTTTTCGAGGAATTCTTATCGGTATGACCAAGGGAACTACTGTAGCTTCTCTGACTCCCGATATTCGATTTGTTGGGAATGCTTATTTAATAGATGGTATTGGAATATTTTTGGGGATCATTGCTATTGCTGCTATCGTATATACCACTATGAGCGGCAGAAAATTGCGGGCTCAGTACGGTTTGGCGGTACCATCGGTTTCGGTGGAAGGAATAAAAATTGCGTTTTGTGCGGCTTTGATCATTTTATTCATTAGTATTTTAAATTCTTATCAAGGGTTCCCGGTTCCGGTGCTGATACTTGCCTTATTAGCAGTGGTATTTTCCTACATATTAAATAAAACTGTTTTTGGTCGCAGAGTCTATGCCTTGGGGGGGAATTCCGAAGCAGCAACATTATCTGGGATTCACGTCAAAAAAATGACGATGACCTTGTTTGCCATCAGTGGGGTATTAGTGGCTATTGCTGCAATTTTGCTGTGTTCTAGGTTAAATGCCGCTTCAGTTGCAGCCGGGCAAAATGCTGAAATGGATGCGATTGCGGCATGCGTTATTGGTGGCGCAAGCTTAATGGGTGGTGTGGGCAGTGTAGGCGGAGCTCTTGTCGGAGCTTTGGTCATGGCTAGTCTAGACAATGGAATGAGTATGTTAAATATTGAAAACTTCTGGCAGCTTATTGTTAAAGGTTCGATCTTGGTTTTTGCCGTATGGGTGGATATTGCTACAAAAAACAAAAAATGAATACATCCCTGCGGAAAATCAGTTCTACTGCAAGCCGTTTTATTTACTATCTGGAGAACTTGAAATTGTTAAATGAAGTATTAATTGTAAATCTGAAAATTTAAAGTGTATTATAAGGAGGGTGAAAAATGATCCAGGTTTCCAAACAAGAATTCGGAACGACGATACAAGGTACCGAGGTATTTCTTTATACGCTGACAAACAAGAATAAAATGAGCGTGAGCGTTTCGACATTTGGCGGTACGATTGTATCTGTAAAGGTGCCAGACAGAGACGGGATTCTTATCGATGTTGTTTTAGGATATGATGATCTCGCAAGCTATGAAACGCAAGATAAATATATCGGTGCTCTCATCGGACGCTGCGGCAATCGAATTGCCAAAGGCCAATTTAAATTAAACGGCAAAAAATATCAACTATATTGTAACGATGGAAACAATCATTTACACGGCGGTAAAATTGGCTTTGATAAAAAAGTTTGGGATGCGGAAACGACAGAAACTGGATTAAAACTTACTTATATTAGTCCTGACGGTGAAGAAGGTTATCCGGGAACCCTTACTGTGCATGTTACTTATACATTATCCGATGACAATCGGTTATCCATTGATTACGTTGCAACGAGCGATGCCGATACAGTATGTAATCTTACCAATCACACTTATTTCAATTTATCAGGCTATGACAGTGGTACTATCGTAGATCAAAAAATTCAACTCTTTGCAGATTGTTATACTGTTGCCGATCAAGAATCTCTCCCGAACGGGGAAATTGTTTCTGTAGAAAATACGCCGCTTGATTTGAGGCAGCCGACGAGAATAGGTGACAATATTGATAGTAGCTTTGAACAAATTCAATTTGCCGGCGGATTCGACCATAATTGGGCTATTAACGATTATGATGGCACATTAAAACAAGCGGCCTGGGCTTATGCCGAAAGTTCAGGCATCACATTAATTGCAGCAACGACGTTACCCGGTATTCAATTCTATAGCGGAAATTATTTAGATGGCGCTTCTGCTGGAAAAAAAGGTGCAACTATTTACAAAAGATGCGGATTCTGTTTAGAAAGCCAATACTTTCCGAATGCATTAGAAAATCCGAATTTTCTTCAGCCCGTTTTAGAAAAGGGAAAAGTATATCATGCTGAAACAACGTATCAGTTTGGAATAAAATAGGCAGTATCATTAACAGAGGGCTAAAAAATAAATAATTTGAATGATAAAGGAGAGTAAATAGCATGAACAATATTCCAGAAGTAAAGCTGGGAATCATTTCCGTAAGCCGTGATTGTTTTATTATTTCCCTATCGGAAAATAGAAGAAAGGCTATTGTCGAAAGCTATACAAAAACGCAGGGAAAAATTTTTGAAGCAAGAACAACCGTGGAAAATGAAAATGATATGCTGAAAGCCGTACAGGAAGTGAAAGATGCCGATTGCAATGCACTTGTTGTATTCTTAGGAAACTTTGGACCTGAAACACCTGAGACTTTAATTGCAAAGAATTTTGAAGGCCCCGTTATGTACGTTGCAGCAGCTGAAGAAAGCGGTAAAGATTTAATCAATGGTAGAGGCGATGCGTATTGCGGCGTATTGAACTGTTCTTATAATTTAGGACTCCGTAAATTAAAAGCGTTTATTCCTGAATACCCTGTAGGTACAGCGGACGAAATTGCTCATATGATCGAAGACTTTCTCCCTGTAGCACGTACATTAATCGGTCTCTCCAGCTTGAAAATCATCACCTTCGGCCCGCGTCCGCAAGATTTTTTTGCTTGTAATGCACCGATTCAACCACTTTATGATCTTGATATCGAGGTTCAGGAAAACTCCGAACTCGATCTTTTGATTTCCTATAAAGAACACGCTGGCGACCCGAGAATCCCCGATGTTGTAAAAGACATGGCAGATGAATTGGGTGCCGGGAACAAATATCCTGATCTTCTCCCTCGTATGGCGCAATATGAACTAACGTTAATCGACTGGGCTGAAAAAAATAAAGGTGCAAGTAAATATGTAGCCTTTGCCAACAAATGCTGGCCTGCCTTTCCGAATAAATTCGGATTCGAACCGTGTTATGTAAACAGTCGTCTTGTTTCCAATGGTATTCCTGTTGCCTGTGAGGTCGACATCTACGGTGCATTAAGTGAGTATATCGGTATGTGTGTAAGCAATGATACGGTAACCCTTCTGGATATAAACAATTCCGTTCCGAAAGATGTGTTTGATGAAAATATCGCCGGAAAATTTAACTATACATTAAAAGATACATTTATGGGTTTTCATTGCGGGAATACACCGCTGTGCAAACTTGCCAAAGGGGCAGTAAAGTATCAATTGATTCAAAACAGACTGCTTGAAGACGGGGGAGTTCCCGACATTACGAGAGGAACGTTAGAAGGCGATATAGCCGCAGGAAAAATTACTTTCTTCCGTCTGCAAAGTACGGCAAATGCCAAACTTACTTCTTACATTGCACAAGGGGAAGTTCTGCCTGTTCCCACAGGCTCATTTGGTGGAATCGGTATTTTTGCAATTCCTGAAATGGGACGGTTCTACCGTCATGTTTTAATTGAAAAACGTTATCCCCATCACGGTGCAGTCGCATTTGGTCATTATGGTAAAGCATTATTTGCTGTGTTCCAATATTTGGGAATTAAAGATATTGCTTTTAACCAACCTAAAGGGTTGTTATATAAAACGGAAAACCCATTTGCATAATACTTATCGCAGCCCGTGCGTTTTCTAATATCAAAAGGACTGAACCTCTTTCGATGGCTCAGTCCTTTTTTATGCACTTTCTCATTACTATCCTACAGCTTTTATTTTAATATTATCGAGTTTCTCTTTACATAGAGTTTTACCGACGTATTGTGCTAAATCAATTACCCGGCAGGAGTAGGCCCATTCGTTATCGTACCATGCAAGAATTTTGGCTGTTCGTTTAGCAACAACTAATGTGGATAGGGCATCTACGATAGCTGAGTGTTTATTACCTAAAAAGTCAATTGAAACGAGAGGCTTATCACAGTATTCGATAATACCCAACATAGAGCCCTCGGCGGCAGTACGTAAAGCGTTGTTAATCTTATCAACGGTAATGTCTTGTTCTAGTTCAACAACCAAATCAACTAAGGAGACATCGGGAACTGGAACACGTACGGAAACTCCGTTTAACTTTCCTTTTAACTCAGGTATTACAAGGCCGATTGCTTTCGCGGCACCCGTAGTTGTCGGAACTATCGACTGCATACAGCTTCTGGAGCGGCGTGGATCTTTATGGCTATTGTCTAAGCTGCGTTGATCCGTTGTAAAGGCATGAACCGTTGACATTAAGCCATTAACAATTCCAAAATTACCATGAATCACTTTGACAATAGGAGCTAAGCAGTTTGTTGTACAAGATGCATTCGATATAACTTTATGGAATTGTGAATTATAAGTAGTTTCGTTAACTCCCATAACAATTGTAGGGGTGGAGTCTTTCGCAGGTGCTGAAATGATAACCTTTTTAGCACCATTTCTCAGGTGAACTTCACAATCTTTACTGGAATTGAATTTTCCTGTAGCTTCAATGACGATGTCGACACCGAGCTTTCCCCATGGAAGGTTAGCGGGATTGCGGTCGGAAATCATTTTTATGGGCTGCCCATCAATGATGATTTGATCTTCTGTTGCTTCGACTTTGTTGTTGAGTTTACCATGTATTGAATCATATTCTATAAGGTGAGCTGAGGAAAAGCTATCTGACGTACTGTTAATGGCAACAACTTGTATATTTTTATTTTGTAATGCCGCTCTAAGACACATTCTTCCGATGCGGCCAAAGCCGTTAATTCCTACTTTTGTTATCATATTTTCTTCCTTTCTTAAATGGTATATGCTGCTTATCAATAGTAAGACTAATAGTGTAGCATTTAATGTAATTAGTATACCATAATAGTAATAAATAGAAAATATGATGACAGCACTTTTTTTATTTCCTGTAATTAATGGTGATTAGATATCTAATGATAATAAAATTAGAAAAAATGTTATTTCTTACCTATTGGCGAGAAGTATATTCTTTTTCTGCACTAACAATGCAAAGACTGTAGTGTTATACTTGAGCCCGATGATTTGATTCATCAGGCTCTCTTTGTATTAGTGGAATTGAGGATATTTATGAAATTCAGTTGCCCGGGGGAATAGTGGCCAGCAGGTCGGCATGGGCTTCAAGGAATTGGTGTTTGGAAATTGTTTTGCTAGTTAGATATTGTGAAAAGTATTCCCAGGATTGCACTTCATCTAGGACACAATGATCAAGATGAACATAGCTGAAAACTTTCTTTTTTACATGCTCTGATCCAAATAAGCGCAGTGAGGCAATATTGATAGTTTTAGGGTGGGGATATATATTAAATTTAACCCGGTTGTAATCATAGCCATGTTCGCTTAAGGAAGCCATGGCTTTTGCTGAAATTCGGAGCAGAAAATCGAATAGCTGCTGATTGTCTACTGCTTGATCTAAGCGGCACCAGAGATGATATCCTCGTCCGCTCTCAATAACCAGCGGTTCTATAGCATATTTCTGCAAATGCTGCTTCAGGAGGGTTACGGTGGGCTTCATTTCCGGGATGAGGGCCATGTTGTTAATCTTGCAATTATTATCTAAATTGAAGCAAAAAGTATTGTTGGCAAGTTCATTAAAATACAGGCAAATATTATGGATTTTGTTTACATGCCCCTGCAAAAGTTGATTCATGCGATGTTGGGGGACATTGAGGAGACGGTATTTATGGACTAAATTCGTTGCCAATTCACCGTATTCCAGGGTGATACCTTCCGATATCAGTTTATCTAAAAATGGAAAACCATGACTCATTAGTTCTAACTTTAGTTTATTTGTTTGCATGGTACTATAAAAATTTTTTAATAATGCTACTCTTGTATCCACTGTTTCACCTCATCGAAGGTATAAAATCCTTTAGCAGCGTTTTGAGGAATGGATGTATGTTTTTCCATGATGGGATAGTAGACATTAACCCCATATTGTTCGCCATACAAGATGTTAAAATCTGCATCATCAATTAAATGAGGTATTTCCCATAGGTTGCAAAAAACGATTTTATTTAAGGCTGTGAATAAATAATCATAAGGAATCTCATTGGCTTTTAACCATTTTTCGGTGTAAGCACTGGACATTCGTAAATCCCGATGGGTACAAATAACAATTTTCCAGTTATTTTCTTTTAGCCATTGCATAAATTGGATACCATCTGGTTTGGCAGTAGCCAGTTGGTGGCACTGTTCATGGATACGGTAACGCAAATAAGAAAATTCGGTTGTTAGTAGCGTGCTTTCAGGGATAACATTATGTCTTATATCGAGGAGGTATTTGTCGAATCTTTCTTTGGGCAGACCATAAGAGTCATTATAGCAAAAGATAGTATTTTGCAGCGTATCAGAGAAGTTATTCAATGTATCATCAAGATCAACGGCAATAGTTTTTATAGAGATCTACTCCTTTAACAGAAAGTACAAGCTTAGTGCATTTTCTTAGGTGAATTCGCGTAGATGTTCTGAAATCCTGCATTTGTTTTTCTTAGGGCCTAATTTGTAAAGAACATCCTGAGAAAATTCCGAGCGGAACTTTCTCAGGATGTTCTCATTTTTTCTATGGAGAAGGAAAATCCCACATGCTTATTGGGAAACAGTTATTTATTTTAAGGAAGTTTTTGGTTTAGGCCTCATGCAGGGGAACATTATTATGAGGTTGAATAAACTCTATCGTAGAGAACTCAAATGACAGTGTGTTAAGTAATGATCTTTCAAGTAACTTTTTGTCACTAGTTAGGGATGGTGTTAGTAAATGGGTATTCCACTGCATAAGTTAATTGGAGAAGAGTCGCAATTTTCAAGGGAGCATCGGATTCTTAACATCGTATTATTTTTTGGTGTTATTATCGCTATATGGAGTGCCATTACCAATTATCTGCTTGGATTAGATTTATTATTAGTGCTCACTTGTCTCATCAGCGGTGCAGTCCTGTCCGGTCTTCACTATCTTTCTGTTGTAAAGAAACAATATAGGTTTTGTATTTCGACGTTAATTATTTCATCCTTTATTATTATACCTGCGGCATGGATTTTTAATGGAGGAATTTCAGGAAGTATTCCATTCTATATTATATTGTTTTCATTGATGGGAGCGACTGTACTCTCAGGTATTAAAAGAGTTGCCTTCATTAGCCTTTTTATCATTATATCTTGTAGTCTTGTTTATTTGGAATATAAATACCCATTTATTATCATTGGCTATTCTAGTAAGGCCGAAAGATATATTGACATTCTCATTGGGCTGGTAACTATCATTATAGCGAATGTTGTAGTATATGTTGTAATTTTGAATTATTATCGAAAGGAACATGAACAAGCAAAGAAATATTTGGAAAAAAGCCGACAAGTACAGGAAAATTTACTGTATTTAAGTTACCACGATGCCATGACAGGCCTTTATAATCGGACGTATTTTGAAAAATTGATTACAGATTTAGAAGGCAAAATAGCCTGTGAATTTGGCGTGTTTGCAGTAGATATAGATGGATTAAAATTTGTTAATGATACTTTTGGCCACGAACAAGGCGACTCCATGTTGGTTCGTACCGCGAAAGTTCTTCAAGCGTCATTTCGAGTGGAGGACATTATTGCAAGAATCGGCGGCGATGAATTTGCCATTATTGTGAAAGGAATTTCTATGGATGATATGGAGGATTTATATAAGTGCATTCGCGATAATATTCAGACTGAAAATGCGAAAAATTCTGAGTCTGTCATTCCTCTGCAGATGTCGTCAGGCTATGCCTATTCTGCTGGTGTCGATAAATCCCTACGCAAGTTGTTGCGTGAAGCCGATGATAAAATGTATCGGGAAAAATTGTACCATCAGGCCGGAACGGAAGGTTCTATCATACAAACTGTCAAAAAAATGTTATTGGCGCGAGATTATGATACGGGAGTTCATGGCGATAGGTTGAAAAACATCATAGCATGCTTTGCCATAGCGGCAGGCCTGCCAGAGTCAAAGCTGGCTGATATTCAATTATTCGCTGAATTCCATGATGTAGGGAAAATCGGTATTTCGGACCGTATTCTGCATAAGCCAGGGCCTTTGGACCAAGATGAGCGAGAACAAATCCAGCGCCACTGTGAGATTGGTTACCGGATTGCTCAGACATCAACCGAACTGATGCCTATTGCAGATTGGATATTAAAGCATCATGAGTGGTGGAACGGTGAAGGGTATCCTTTAGAAATCAAAGGGGAACAAATTCCCATCGAATGTCGTATTGTAGCCATAGCTGATTCCTATGATGCTATGACAAGTGACCGTCCTTATCGTAAATCCTTAGGCCATGAAGATGCAATAAAGGAGCTTGTGAGGTGTGCAGGAACTCAATTTGATCCTGAGTTAGTTAAGATATTTACCAGAGTCAATAAAGATTTTTACTGTAGAGACAACCCATTACGTAAATGCAATTGAGCGGGTGTACCCATTGAATCGATTTAATTAAGTACAATGGAATGGCAGTGGTTAACAAAAGCTTCAAGAGTAGTGAACTCTTGAAGCTTTTGTGATTCATCGGAATATTGTCATGTCATAATGAGAGCATATAAATGGGAATGACTATGGCTGAGGCAAGTGTCGTGATGGCTGTAAGCGTGGCGGCATATTTTGTGTCCGCCTCATGCACCTTGGCAATAATCGTTACTTGAGTCATGGCCGGTAGAGCCGCTTGAATGACAAATACTTTTTTCATCAATAGGGGGAGCGGAATAAAAGAAGCAACAAACAAAACGGATAAGGGAGATACAATAAATCTTCCAATTAAAATAGCAATGACTTCTTTATCAAAACGAATATCTTTCATTTTGACCCCATAGATGACAATGCCGATAAAAATTAGTGAAAGAGGTGTTGTCATATTGCCGAGATATTTTGTGGTATTTATTATAAAATCCGGCAGCGGAATTCCTAACAAAACGATTGTTAAGGCAAATAATAACCCTAAAAAGGGCGGGGAAAAAATATGTTGCAGCGTGCTGAGACTGATAAATTTCACATCGGAAATATTGCCATCCTTTCCAATCCAGTAATTTCCGATTGTCCAAAAAAAGAGGGTATTGATAAAAAAGTATAACATTACATAGGGAGTACTGCTATCGCCAAATAAAGCCAAATTGACGGGAAGTCCAATAAAAACGGTATTGGAACAAAAAAATACCGTACAGAAAACACCTTTGCGTTGCGCAGGTATTTTTAATATTTTAGCGATAGCGAAGCCAATCATGCAACATAGCATCATTGAAGAAAAAGGGACAGCTAATCCATAGAGCAGGGATAGTAGTTTTTCTTTGTCAAAAGTGCTTGTTAGATTCCATAACATATAGGTTGGTAGTGCTACGTAATTTACCAGCTTGGGAATAAATTTTGAATTCTCTTCGTTAAACCACCGTTTCATTGTAAGAAAATATCCTACCATAACGATAATAATAATACTGAATATACCTTCCAGTGCATGAAAGAAAACCATATTTATTTTCACTTCCTATGATCCGAATCAATCTTTTATTGTGACTTATTGATAATAAAGGCTAGCTATTAGTTTGTAATGTGCAAATAACTATTGAAACTTACTGTTTTATTATAACTCGCATGGTTATAAATATAAAATATCTAAAATAGATGTTATAATAAATATTATTTTCTGCTATACAAAAGCTTGAAAAAGAAATGAGAGTAATGTTCTTCATATACAAGCCGGACTAGCCTGGAATAATCATCGATACATATCCATTGCTTCGCAAGCTTTTATTGATTTTATTAAAGATTTTCCTTTTGAATTTTAAGATATGATCCTGCAGGAAACTTCTAACAAATATAGAACGATTATCTATCATCATATCGAGGAGGTTATCACAAATGGCAAAGAAAATTCTTTTGCTTACTGGAGATTGTGCCGAAGATTATGAGGTTAAAGTTCCGCAACAGGCGCTTCAAATGCTTGGATACCAAGTAGATGTTGTTGTGCCGAACAAAAATGCAGGAGATACGATTCAGCTTGTTTCACACGATTTTATTGGACTAGACACCTATGTAGAACTGACGGGGCATCGGATTACCGTAGATATTGCTGCGAAAGATGCCAAAGAAGCTAATTATGTTGGCCTAGTTGTTCCTGGCGGACGTGCACCTGAGTATATTCGCATGTATGATGAAGCAGTAAAATTAGTGCAGAATTTCTTTGCTGCCGGGAAACCCGTTGCTGCTATTTGTCATGGTTCGCAGCTTTTGGCTCCAGCGAAAGTTCTGGCAGGAAAAACCGTTACTTCCTACCCAGCTTGCGCTGCTGAGTGTAGACTAGCTGGAGCCGAATGGAAGGATGAGCATGTAGTCGTAAGTGGTAATTTAGTAACAGCGCAAGCCTGGCCCGATCATCCTGGCTGGTTAAGGGCCTTTGTAGATTTGTTGGGAGCTAAAATTAGTATTTAAGCGATATAAGATGAACCCTGTCTTCCTATTTGGAAAACAGGGTTTTTTGGTGAAATTCATGGATACTGAGCTTATTGAGGGTCTGATTTTGATTTAATAATATCTGTTGCAGTAATTTCTGGATGATGGTATCTTTCTCTGCCACGAGTTCGCGATCCAAATTCAATACTTTGCTCAGGACAAAAATGGAAACAAGCTAAACATTCTTGACAATGGTGCCGCCAAATGGGCTTACCTCCGACTAAACGAATATTCGAAGCAGGGCAGACTTTTTCGCAGCAGCCGCAAGCTGTGCAAGTGTCGGCAACAGAAAATTTGCGGTCCGTCTTCGGTAATAGTCGTTTTTTCCAATACTGATTTATTTTGGAACAAGGAAACCAAAAATATTCGGTGGCAATAGCCTGTTCTTGCTTCGAAAGGACAGCAGCAATTTTTTGAATGGTCTTATCTGCTTTCGCTAAGAGCTTTTGTCTCCTCTCTAGCGAAGGAAGTGGAAATAGTGGTACGTAACTGGATATCATATCAACATAAAAACCGGCAGCTAATTTTTTATCTTTTTTCAGTAGTATTTTTCCCAATTCATGGAGACAACTGCCAAAATGATGATCGCCGCAAGTAACAATGGCAAAAATATAGTCTACAGATGTTAAGTCTAATTTATTAACAAATTCTTCGAGCATAGGGGGTAATCCGAAATAATGCATGGGAAAAATGAGTCCTATGTTCTGTGTTCTTGGCGTTACAGTTGTCTCGCGGTTTAATGCCGGTATGGCTGTCAGCTTGCTTCCGTCTATCATGGTGGCTATCGTTTTGGTTACATGAAGAGAGTTTCCTGTAGCTGAATAATAATACATGGTCAGTTCCATTTGATGACCCCTGCTTTCTATTTATTAAACAATTTATTTTTTGTTGGAAAGGGTTGATGTAATACTTGATGGTTAGGATGCTATTTGTTTACTTTTTCTAATTGGTTTAGTTGATAACATTATTTGATTTTTAAAGTAGGGATTCCTGCTTCAATTGCTATGTTTGGAGGAAATAGGTTGAAAGATAGAGAAGTAAAATTTGTAAAATCTTTGACTGGAGGATGAGGTACCATGGGAAAGGTTGTTATTATCGGAGCAGGAACGATTGGAACAAGCTGCGCTTTTTCAATGATTAACCAAGGTGTATGTAACGAAATATGTCTGATTGACATTAATGAGGAGCGTACACGTGGGGAAGTGATGGATTTATCGCATTGCATGGGATTTTCGAATAGTCGTAGCAAAGTCCGATTAGGTACCTACAAAGATTGCCGGGATGCTGATATTATCGTTATGACGGCAGCGGCTAAAACGCCGGCAGGGACGAAATCAAGGCTGGAGTTTTTCTCATCTGCTGTCAAGATTACGCAGAATGTGGTAAGTCAAGTGATGGAGAATGGATTTAACGGTATTTTTCTAGTTGCCGCGAATCCTGTAGATATTGTTACTTATTTGATCTGGAAAAAATCCGGTTTGCCACGGCAACAGATTATTGGTACAGGAACTTCGTTAGACAGTGCCAGACTAAAAACGATTCTGGCTCGGTATCTCAATGTTGCACCTGTGAGCATCCATGGTCTATGTATGGGAGAGCATGGTGATTCCCAAGTGATTGTCTGGTCGCATGTAACAGTTGGGGGAAAACCTTTACTGCAATTGCTTGTCGAGAATGACAAACTGAGGAAACAAGTCGATTTGGAAAAAATTTATCATGAGGTTGTTAGTGCGGGTCCGACTATTTTTTCCTTGAAAGGGTCAACATCTTTTGGTATTGGAATTGCTTTGGCCTATCTAGTTCGTTCGATTTTTAATGATGATGAGCAAGTCATTCCTCTATCTGTTATTTTAGCCGGTGAATATGGTTTGTATGATCTTGCTGTTGGCGTTCCCGCAGTGATTGGACGCCAAGGCATTGAACAAATTATTGAATTAAACCTTGAAGAACAAGAAAAACAACATTTTGATGATTCTTGCAAAGTTGTAAAGAATTATATAAAAATGCTAGATACTTTGTAGGGAGAGGATATTTTCAACTTTAAAATTCATTCAAACTTGGGACTTTCAGTTGGGAATTATGGACTTTAATGGAATTAATAAAAAAATAATGATATTGTAAAGATAGTATAATGTAGATTGATGTATCATGGTGTATAATATTTATTAGAAACTAAAATAAGTAATGTTATGTAAAAGATAATAGAAAAAAGTGAATATTTGAGGGCAAACTTCGCGAAAGCCAAGGACGCAAAACTCTGGGTCTAACGATATTTCTATGACAGCCAAGTTGCAAAATAAAAAATTCTATGAATTTTTTTGCATTTGGCTATTTTTTTTTGAGAGGAGTTTATTTCATGTGGCGTATGTTATTGCTGATATTCTCAATTTCATTTATGAATACTTGTGTACAAGCAGCTGAGCGGGACTTGCGCAGCCAGGAAGAGGACAGTGTAGCTATAGCCCGGACAGGACGTTACGATGAAGCGTTAGAACAATTAACGCGATTATCTAGTCAGGGACTTCCTGTTGCCCTTTGGGATGAAATTGTTGTACTGGGGTGGGCTGGCAGGCATGAACAGGCTACTACCTTATTTGAAAAAAATCCGGGTGAGAATTGGCCGGAATATGTTCGATTAAGTGTGGCTGGTTCTTATTATCGGTTGGAGCATTTTAAAATGGCTGCGCAGTTGTATCATGATGTAGCTAAGACAGGTAATAGTCAAGCTAAGCGTTGGGAAGCTGAAAGCCTGATGCGTTTAGGCGATAGGACAGCAGCGGATGACCTTTATTTACAGATTTTGGCAGAACATCCGCAAGATGCAGATGTTTATCTTAGCCGCGGAAATATGTATTTATTAGCGGGTGATATTGAGGCAGGTACTGCCGATTTGGAACGGGCCATGGATTTGGCAGTAGACAGTAAGGTGAAAAATCAAGTTGGGGCGCAGGTTGCTGCGTTATACATACAAAATGGTGACTATGGTAAAGGAATTACCTGTTTGAAACCAGCAATTGACAATGGTTCAGCTACGCCGTTTATGCAGGCCGACTATATTTTTGCTTTGCGGTTAAATGGTGATTATACGACAGCTATTAAAGAAGGACGCCGCTTGTGGCCTAAAACAGATTCCATTCCTGTTTACGGTATTCAAGCTTTGGCTGATTCCTATTTGCGTAGTGGCCAGTCCAAGTCAGCCATTACCCTTTATCGTAGTCTTCTGGAACGTCAGCAGGACGATGTGAATCGAAAGGATGTCCAAGGTGGTTTAGCTTTTGCTACCATGCTGGATGGGCAGGTTGCCGAGGGAAAAGTCTTGTACGACAATTTGCTAACAAAATATCCAGGGTTTGCACCTGTCGCTGCCGGCGATGCGGCGGCGTTTATGGAAAAAGGGCGCTACTGGACAGCTAAGGTTTTATTCCAGCTTGTTATTCATAAATTTCCTGATAACCGTATGTACAGGCAACAATTTGCTGGTTTACTTGCGAGTAAGGGAATGCCTCGTGAGGCAGCAGAAGAATACGCCGCTCTAGCTAAAATGCCCAATAGTCAGCCAAATGCAGGTGCAGGGCTTGCTGTGAACAGTTTAGAGGCTGGTGACTATCAATTGGCACGCCAAGGGGTAGGACAGTTAGCTAATCAATCCATTAGGAAGCCAATTGTGGGTCAGGCGGTGGAAAAGTTTGCCGAGCGTCCTCAAGGCCAAGGAATGATGAGTACGAGCGTCCAAAAAGATTATAAGGGAAACGACATCAAAGATTTTGGCATGAGTGGTGAGCAGAGGCTGACGGATCGGCTGCTTTTTACGATCGGTGCAGACACTAAAAAAATTGCTGATTTCGGTGCCGATACTCATTATAAAACCCTGTCGCCTGGGTTTCGTTATCAAGATGTGGGTCAGGCGCTAGAAGCTGCGGTGTATCATTATAGTGGCGATATTCATGCCAATGGCTATCATGCCGCCTATACTCACTATTTTGGTGATCAAGCCAATTTATCATTGAAATTAGATCGGTTGCCTGTCGATGAAGGGACAGCGATTGCGGCGGGTGTTTTTCAGACCAGCCAGCGGGTGGAATATAATAAATCATTGGGTAAAACGGATTCTTATTTGTTTGGACTTACTCGTTCTACTTATAATGATGGCAACCAGACATTTGGTTATGACGGTGAATGGGAACATACCTATTATGATCAAGAGGATACGGCTCGTAGTATGGCGGTATATTTTAGCCGCAATCGTTTTAAACAACAGATAATCAATGACCAGGTGACGCCTTATGAGAGTCCGGCTTTGCGGGAAAATTATGGCGTTTCCTGGCGGCAGCACTGGACGATTCCGAATGGTTATTGGGAGAATACGTTGAATTTTGAATGGTCTCGTGATCATCCCGAAAATTTTTCTTTTTCACCTTATGATCGGTTAGAATACGGTTATCGTTTGGCACAAAGAGCCTGGCTTACGTTCGGTGTTGAATATGGATTGCGGACTGTTCATGATGGTGGTGGTTTTTGGTTTGACCACCGGAGTTATGATATGAATTATCGCCTTGTTTGGTAAGGAGGGTCTTTATGAAAGAAAAAATGGTGACACGGCGCTGTTTTCTTCGGGGAGTAGGGATTGGTTTGGCAGCGTTAAGTGGTCTTTCATTGCAAAACGGCTATGCGATGACGTTATTGGCAGAAGATGAAAGTCAGAGCTTATCTGGTAAAGCTTCTTCTAAAGTCGTCATTCTTTGTTATCACGATGTAGGTAAATTAAAAACGGAGTATGCTATGACTCCCGAAAATTTAGACAGCCATTTTGCTTATTTACAGGCTCAAGGTTATCATCCCATCTCGCTTGAACAGTATATTGCTGCGAGCAAAGGAGAAGAGGGGCTGCCAGATAAGCCGGTATTGCTTTCATTCGATGATGGTTATCGATCTTTGTATACCGAGATCTTTCCATTACTGAAAAAATATAACTATCCGGCCATGATGGCGATTGTTACTAGTTGGCCGGACGGCTATACCAATGCGGAGTTAGGCCCGATCGTAACATGGGATCAGCTGAGGGAAATGGATCAATCAGGCCTCGTAGCTCTTGCTTCTCATTCACAGGATTCACACCGGTATCAAACAATTAATGCTTATGGTGATTCCAATCAGATGCTGGAATCCTTTAGCTACCGAAATGGCAGTTATGAAACAATCATGGAGTTTAAGGAACGAGTGAGTAGTGATTTCCATCAGAGTCAAGTGGCTTTTGTTAAGTATCTGGGGCATAAAGTGAAAGCCTTAGTATGGCCGTTTGGCTGTTATAACCAGTTTGCCCGCGAGATCGGGCAGCAAGAAGGATTTGAAGCATTTTTCGGTTTAGGTGATGGATTGAACAAGTTACCTGGGACTAATTCCTTATTAAATGCCAAGCGAGTCATTGTCATGAATAATCCGTCTGTCAATGACTTTGCTAAAATTTTGCAAAATGCTGGAGCGTCATTTATTGTCAATGCTGCACAGCTAGATATTGATATGATTTATGATGCGGATTCGGTACAGATGGAGCAAAACTTGAATCAGGCCATTAACCGATTTGGTGATTCTAAAATTAATGTAGTTTTTCTTCAAACCTTTAGTGATCCAGATGGTAAGGGCAATATTGAAAGTGTGTATTTTCATACCGATAAAGCACCGGTTAAAGCTGACGTATTCGGTCATGTAGCCAGTCGTCTAGGTGATGCAGGATTTCGCGTTTATGCCTGGCTGCCGACACTTAGCAATCAATGGCTCTTGAAAGAACATCCTGAAGCCGCGGTAGTGGCTGAACCGGCAAAAAATTTAGGCTGGTACAAGCGAGTTACACCGTTTAGTCCACTGATTTCTCAGGCTCTGTCCGAGTTGGTTGGCGATCTCATGGCCTATAGCAATCTTGATGGAATTTTGTTTCAAGATGATATGTATTTAAATGATTTTGAAGATTATTCACCAGCTGCTAAAAAGGCTTTCCTTGAAGTTACAGGACGAGAGTTAACGCCTGAGACACTAAAAGATAAGGAGCTTTGCAGTCAGTGGATGCATATGAAAACAGATGCTCTGACCAATCTGACGCTTCAACTGATCAAGACAGCTAAACAATATCATCCTTCCCTAAAAACAGCGCGCAATCTTTATCCCAGTTTGATTACCGAATCTTCTTCACAGGAGTGGTTTGCCCAAAACTATCAAGACTATTTACGGCACTATGACTATACAGTCGTTATGGCTTATCCTTATTTGGAAAAACAGTATGATCGGCCCATCGCTTGGTTGAAAGATTTGGCAAGTAAGGCCTTGTCTGATAAAGCCAATGTGAAGAAGGTTGTTTTTAAATTACAGACCTATGATTGGAACACGAACAAGTGGTTAAGTGCCACCGAACTGCGGCAACAGCAAGCTGCTTTACGAGACCAAGGGGCGCTTCATTTTGCTTATTATCCGGAAAATATTTTTGGCGAAGAGTAATGTGGAGAAAGGAATAATTCATGGAATTATTAGCCCGATTTATTGATTTAACGGAAGAATTTGTGTTTTATTATCCTTTAGCAATGAGTATAGTATGGATTGTTGGCGCACTTTTTTTCTTTTATCGTCGCGAAAGGCGTTTAGGCACCAAAGCGCCTAAGCTAACTCGTTATCCCATGGTATCTGTTATTGTTCCTGCTCATAATGAGCAAGAAGCTATCGCCAGTACAATTGAGAGCATTATGCAGTCCGATTATCCGAACTTTGAAGTGTTAGTCGTGGATGATGGCAGTAAAGATGATACGCCCCGTATTCTTCGCGAACTGGCTGTAAAATATGATAAGCTTCGGGTATTTATTCTGGAGAAAAACAGGGGGAAACCTTCTGCTTTGCACTATGGAACGCTAGCTAGTATTGGTGAGATTGTAATGACAATCGATGCCGATGCCTATGTAGATGTTGATGCTATGACCTGGCTAGTAAGCCATTTTGTTACAGGACCGCGAGTAGGAGCTGTAACAGGCAATCCACGGGTACGGAATCGTACTTCTTTATTAGCAAAAATTCAGGTGGGCGAATATTCTTCTATTATTGGTATGATTAAACGCACGCAGCGATTACTAGGTAAGGTACTGACTGTATCAGGGGTTATTGTGGCTTTTAGCAAACCGGCTCTTTATGATGTGGGATTATGGGATTTTGACATGATTACAGATGATATCAATATTACGTGGAAGCTAGAAAAAAAGTTCTGGGATATTCGTTATGAACCGAAGGCCTTGTGTTGGATTTTGGTGCCTGAATCTTTAAAAGGCATTTGGAATCAGCGGGTGCGCTGGGCTCAGGGTGGCGGCGAGGTTATCCGTCGTCATGTCGGTATCTGGACTGACTGGCGCCAGCGGCGCCTGTGGCCGGTCTATATGGAGTATGTATTTTCCGTTGTGTGGGCCTATGCTTATATTGGTTTGTTTGTTCTTTGGCTAGTTGGTTTGGTTTTCCCAATACCTGACAGTCATTTCCGGTTTTTGCCGGATTGGAAGGGATCTTTGCTTGTTTTCATTTGTTTGTTGCAATTTGGTGTATCCTTATTTATTGATAGTTATTATGAAAAAGGATTGTTCCGATGTATTTTCTGGGTCATTTGGTACCCTGTGGCCTACTGGCTGATTACGGCATTATGTACTGTATGGGCTACGCCTAAGGCTCTCACCCGCAAAATGGGGGGGCATGCAACATGGGTGAGTCCTGACAGAGGGATGCAACAGCATTTATAAACTGTCTTTATTTTGGGAGATGAATATCTTTGACGAGGGAAATGTCTGTTTCAACCAGACGTCGGCGACGTTCTTCTGGCAGTGCTTTTAAAATCAAGCTGCTATTGGGCGTGGGGTTTGTAGCTGTAGCTTTCTATATTCTTACTGCTGATTTCAGTCATTTAGATCGCTATTGGCTGCCTTGGGTTGCTGGGATGACAATAGCTAGCTATTTATTAGTTATTCTGTGGGAATTTGCTCGAATCATGCAAGCCCTGATGCGTTCTGTGCCAGTTTTCCACTTACCACGCATCCGTCTAAATTCTATTATCTCCCCTAGTAGTAGCTTATTAATCAACCGACCGAGATTGAAGGGCTTTGCTCAATATTCGCTGGAATTTTTTCTTTCTTTATCAGCTTGGTCCATTTTTCTTTATTTTTTTCAGCCGTTGTTTACAACCTTACTCTGGTTGGTCACAGGTCAATGGTTGTGGTGGTTTGCTTTTTCCGCAGAGGCTATTTATGGCACATTACATATGCTATTTTATGCCGGTATTTTTAGTGTCTTCATTTTTTTAATACTATTCGGCTGGGCAAAGTGGAATATTCATCATTATGGCGGACTGGATCGCCGTAAATTTCGTCCGCCTGTCCGGGATGCTGAGGTTGCCGTGCATTTTCATATTTCCGTACAGGAAGTACAAGCGGCGCAACAGGCTAAAATTGCTCTCGTTAATCCACTTCCAGAAGGACCCGTTTTTACGGTACAAATGAAAAAACACTAGAGCATACGGCTGAGGGGGGATTATTATGCGAAATCTTACAAAGTTTATACTATTGATCTATCTATTTTCATTACCGCTTGCAACGATTGAAGCTGCCGCGTATACAGTGCCTTTGTCTGTGTTAGGCTATTCCCAGGATCTTACTATCAAGGGTTCTAATACGGCTACTTCAGTCTTTTTTCCGTTGCCTAAAGCCAGTTTCCAGGCTGGTAGCAACATTAATCTATATCTGGAACCTTCTCCTTATCTCAATGATGGCAGCACTTTCTCGATTGCCTTAAATGATCAGACAGCTGTCAATCTTACTGCTGGTCAATTGAAAAAAAATTCTCAAATACAACTGCCTATACCAGCGAGTGCTGTAACTGCTCAGGGTGTTAATGTAACCATTCATACGGGCATGTTCGCGAGCGATGATCTTTGTGCGGACTATCGTAAAGGCTATTTGTTCTATACGTTACGTCAGCAATCGAATATGACAATGAATGTTATTCCACCATCGCCTCAAACGATTCCTGATTTTTTTGCCGGGCTATATCAAGGATTGGCAATTGTTTTACCTCAGTCACCTAGTAAAGAGGAAGTCAATGCCGCAATTTGGTTATTTGGTGTCTTACAAAAATCCTACTCCTACCAAAATATGAAGATCGTCATTGGTGAATCCCAGGGATTGCCGCCTAACACACCACAGCTTTTGGTGGCGGAGCGTAGTCATTTGCCGCAAAATGTGCAAAAACCAGTAGAAAATTTGTATTTGTCAGCTCCAGATAAACTAATAGTTACAGCAAGCAGTGGTGCAGAACTATTACAAGTTACCCGCCAGTTATTGACTATGCCTGCCTATGCCGCTTTGCCTGTTGCACAGTCGACCATTCAGAGCAGCAGTCAGGGTTCTGCTTTGTTGCAAGATCGCATCTATTTTGGCAATAGCACAGTTCAAGAAGGTATTTCAAATATAGTGATGGATTTTCCGCTCTATCCCGGACAATTAACTACCATACCGAAAAGTTTAGGCCTTCATTTGGAAGGACGTTATAGTCCATCTACAACGGCTGGGAAACCAACACGGTTAGATGTCTTTTTTAATCGTAATTTAATTCATAGTTCTGTTTTAGATGATTCCGGCGTACTCGCGAAAGATATTAATTTGCCTGATAATTTAAATCTTAAAGCCCGCAATGCCTTGTCAGTAAAAGTATCCTATTCTGAAAATATCTGTGATGTACGAGGAACTGCGGAAAATGCTCAAATACTTCCATCCAGTTATTATACAGGAATACGTTCTTTAGTCGGCGAACGTTTGACATGGGACAGTGCTGGACTTGTATTTAATCGAACGGGTATTCTTTTTTTGGAAGATAATCCTTCGACTGAAGCAATCAAAGCGGCTGCTCAAGCTATTTGTTTTTTGAATAGCCAGCTTCCACCGCATGAATTTGCTTGGCCGGAAATTCGATTTACATCAGAGTATGAAAAATCATTGACTGCCGATTATCTTGTGTTGGTAGGAAGTGAATCATTACCAGCAGAACTGACAAAAGGACTGCCCATTCAAGCAGGACAAACGGCGACTGTCTATCAGGGAAACGGACAGACAAGTCAATTTACCTATCAGGCAGGGACGGATGCTGTCATAGGTCAGATTGGACAGTATCAGGGTATTCCCTTATTGGCTTTTCAAAGTGTTCAATCACCCCAAAAATTGTCGGAAGCCATTTACTATTTGACAAAGTCATTGGTGAATTTAACTGCCACAGGCAATTTATACATTTATAGCGATAAGCCGATATTTTTGTCTACCTTGTCACCTAGTATTCCTGAAAAAATAGGTGTTACTCGTTTTCTGAGTATCCCTTGGAATCTTTTGGAACAAGCCTATCATTTAGCTGGCAGCTATTATCGATTCCTGTTCCTGGCAATTCTCATTATCGTGGCATTTGTCGCCTTTCGTTGGTTTATTCATTGCGGTGGCAAGGGAAAACATTGACTATGAAATGTTTTTATCGAAAAAAAGTAAGCGGGTTCATATCACTTTTATGTGATGCGAACCCGCGTACTTTTTTCGGCCATTTCTTTATTATTTTGACGCAATTAATTTGTCTTCTTTGATAATATGCTCCACAAGCCAATCTGTTACGAAATTCAATATGCCGATGAGGTACTGGTTTTGGCCGTCATCAATTTTAGTCAGGTCAATTTCATCCATTTTTTCTAAGAAATCATGGTGAGCAACTTTTTGCGATAGAAATTTTGCGTAGCCAATACTTTGCATATACTTTTCTTCCGCTTGAAAATGATAATGAGTATAATCCTGTAATTCGTTAATAATTTCGACAATGCTATGATACTTATCTGTGATTAAATCATTTTTTAACAGAGTATATATTCTGTTCGCTATTTCAAATAGCTTTTGATGCTGTTCATCAATGGATTGTATTCCCGTGCCATATTCATCTTTCCATAAGATCATAAAAAATAGCTCCTTTCAATATTATATTAAAAGGTTAATTCGAAATGAATCAATAAAATCCTTCTTGTTAATAACTATCTTTTAATAATATTTATCTAAACGTTGACATTTTCCTATATAGCAAGTATGATAAAGGAAAATAGAGGAAATATATATATAGGTAAGGAGGATTGTGTTATGGATAAATCATTTTTTAGTGCCGTGAAGGATAGAAGAACCTTTTATGGCATCAGTAAAGGTTTTGTTGTTTCAGATGAGCGTATTCAACAGATTGTGGAAGAGGCAGTGAAGTATACGCCATCAGCATTCAATTCTCAAAGTGCTAGAGTCGTGGTTCTGCTTGGAGACCAACATGATAAGTTATGGACAGCAACAAATAATGAGCTAAGGAAAATAGTTCCGGCTGAAAATTTTGCATCAACAGAAGGAAAGCTGAACTCTTTCCGCAGCGGTTATGGATCGATTCTTTTTTTTGAGGATTCAGCTGTCGTGGAAAATCTTGAAAAACAGTTTCCTCTTTATAAAAACAACTTTCCTATATGGTCTAATCAATCATCAGGTATGCTCCAATTCGTTGTATGGTCAGCTTTGGAACTAGAAGGTTTCGGTGTATCGTTGCAACATTATAATCCGCTTATTGATGAAGCAGTTAAGGAAACTTGGAATATTCCTGAACAATGGAAATTAATTGCGCAAATGCCTTTCGGTAAGCCAATAGCAGCACCGGAGGCCAAAAAATTCCAAGTGCTAAAGGAACACATCCGCATCTATAAATGATTTAGGTATATGTTTTGTTCTAAAAGCAAATAAGACTTTGCCGATTTTTATCTGGCAAGGTCTTATTTGCTTTTAGTAAATGTTGTGGTGAAATCAATAAAAGCTTTTGAAGCGTTTGACAGATATCTTTCACTGTTCCAGGCGATGCCGGCGCGGATAAGCAGTGGCTCAGTCAATGGACGGCTCAATATGTTTAATTTTTTTTCAACAATTGTATCAAGGAGAAAAGATATGCCTGCTCCTTGTTCCACCAGACCCAGAATAGTTTCGATTTGACTGGAAGAAAAGATAATTTGCGGGGTAAATTGATGTTTTAAGCATTGTTCTAAAATGAGTTGACGACTATAAGTGTCTTCTTTAAATAAAATAAAGCGTTCTTTGCTCAACTTCGAAAAGGAGATAGTAGATTGTTTTTCAAGCGAATGGTTGGTTGGCAAACAAACCAGAATTTGACCTGTCATAATACATGCTGTCTCTAAACGAGGTGGCATATTTGATAAAATCAGAATGCCCACATCAAGGTTTCCATTTTCTAGTTGGTTTCGAACAGCTAACGAACCTTGTTCGACAACTGTCATTTTTACCTGGGGATAGGCTTGTTGAAATTTTGTAAAGATGTAAGGAAATAAGGCTGCACCCACCGTTGGGGTAATGCCAATGCGAATCGATCCCTGTTGAAGAGTTCGATAATCTTTCATTTCTAATATAGAGTCATGCAAACGGGTCAGAATATCATCTACGCGCTGTAAATAAATCTGCCCTTCTGCTGTTAAGGTAAATTGTTTCTGGTTGCGATCAAATAGTGTAATACCCAGTTCTTCCTCAAGCTTTCGAATAGAGACCGTAACAGACGGCTGTGAAACATGTAAGTGACGGGCGGCTTTGGTGATACTGTGCAAGCGACTGACCATTTGGAAATATTCTAACTGTCGAATTTCCATATTACACCTGCCATTAGTATAGTTATAAACTATTATAGCATAGTTATTAAATATTTTTAATCTATAGTGAAAAGGGGTATAATGCAGATATAAAGATAAGATTCGACATTGCAGTAGGGCGGGGGTGAGTTACTTGGGTAATGCTTTAGAAAAATGGTCAGAGAATGCTGAAGCAGAAGTCATAAATAAGACAGTGAACAATAGCCAATGGTCAGATGGGGCTAAGCGGATAATCGAATGTAATGCAGTTATCTTATTGATGTTATGCTTGCTGTTTTTTTAATTATTATATCATTATGTTGAATAGATAAAGACTGACAGCGTTTGTTTTATGAAGTGTCAGTCTTATTTTTATTTACCAGTATAAATCTTTCATTAACATCATGTAATTTTAATATAATTAACAGGATTATTCGAAGACTGTCGGGAATTTTAGTTACAATGAAAAGAGTAGAAGGAGGTTATTATGGAAAAATCAAAAGTTTATTTTACTAATTTACGGACAACTTCCAGTATGAATTTACTACAGAAGTTAAATAGGCTGGTTAAAAAGGCAGGGATTGAGCAGATTGATTTTAAGGACAGAATAGCGGCCATTAAAATTCATTTTGGTGAACCCGGTAATCTTGCTTATCTCAGACCCAATTACGCTAAAGTAGTTGTAGATATAGTCAAGGAATTGGGTGGTAAGGTATTTCTTACTGACTGCAACACTTTGTATGTCGGTCGACGTAAGGATGCATTAGAACACCTAGATGCCGCTTATGAAAATGGCTATAATCCATTTACTACAGGTTGCCAGATTATTATTGGTGACGGTTTAAAGGGAACAGATGAGGCTTATGTTCCTGTGCCTTGTGGAGAATATGTAAAAGAAGCTAAAATTGGGCGTGCCGTGATGGATGCTGATATTGTTATTAGTTTGACACATTTTAAAGGCCACGAACTGACTGGCTTCGGGGGTGCCTTGAAAAATATTGGCATGGGTTGTGGTTCTAGAGCTGGAAAAATGGAAATGCATAGTGAAGGCAAGCCGCGCGTAGGCAAAAAAGTGTGTGTCGGCTGTGGGACTTGTATTAAGATTTGTGCACAAAGTGCTATTACTGTGACAGATAAGAAGGCTACGATTGATCATACGAAATGTGTCGGCTGCGGCCGTTGTATTGGTGTATGTCCTGTCAATGCCATTATTCCGGCTTGGGATGAGTCGAATGACATTGTCAATAAAAAAATAGCCGAGTATTCTTGGGCAGTGCTAAATAATCGACCGCATTTTCACATTAGTCTCATTGTTGATGTAGCACCGTTTTGCGACTGTCACGCTGAAAATGATGTTCCTATCATTCCTGATATAGGTATGCTGGCATCTTTTGATCCCGTTGCGTTGGATATGGCTTGTGTTGATCTGGCCAACAAGGCGCCGGTTATTTCCAACAGTTATTTAGCCGAACAGCTTACAAAAGCTGTTGATCATCCTGAGCACGATCATTTTTGTGCGACCCACCCGGAAACCAATTGGAAAGTCTGCTTAGATCATGCTGAAAAAATTGGTCTTGGTACCAAAAACTATGAGTTAATTGAAATGTAAGGTGTAATAAAGATTTATTTATTGCGAGTGCCTATCCCTTTTCAGGTGATAGGCACTTTTTTATGACTAAACTTGACTTTGGCGAGACATTTCCTGATTCGACTTTTGTTGGCTGAAGGATAAACGCTGGAAAGAATTTTCATGATGGTTGGGGTTGCGTGTTGTTTTGTTATGAGTTAAAATATTAAAGTATGCTTCTATTCGTCTTGTAATCAGAAGCAGGCTTGATTTGTAAGGGGTTCTTGCTAGCTGATATAAGTCTACGGCAGTGGTTTAGTCGAGACTCATCGTATTTTGTATGAGGAATTACTATGGAAAATAAAGATGATTTTTATATGGGTTTGGCAATAGAGCAAGCAAAGCAGGCTGGCGAAATCGGTGAAGTGCCGATTGGTGCTGTCATTATTATGCAGGATGAAATGATTGCTGCTGCTTATAATCGTCGTGAAACATGGCATGATGCGACAGCTCATGCTGAAGTTATTGCCATACGTGAGGCTTGTGCCAAATTAGGCTGCTGGCGTTTGACGGGTGCAACACTTTATGTTACTATAGAACCGTGTCCTATGTGCGCGGGCGCCTTGGTCATGAGTCGTATTGACCGTTTAGTATATGGTAGTGCCGACTATAAAGCAGGTGCTGTAGAATCATTATTTAATATTGTGCAGCATAAATCATTAAATCACCAATTGTTTGTTACAGCAGGTGTAAGGTCTGATGAGTGCAGTACATTGATGAAAGATTTTTTTCGGCAACGTCGTAAATAATCAAGTTCATATCATGGAGAGGTGTCCGAGTGGTCGAAGGTGCTTGACTCGAAATCAAGTGTCCCGCAAGGGACCGTGGGTTCGAATCCCACCCTCTCCGCCATATTTAAAGGGTCTGGAGCTTTGGTAAAAAGCTCCAGTTTTTTTATAACCAAAATCCTCCACAAAATTTGATTTCACAAGATGATTAAACATACGATGATGATGAATAAAAACGGACAAAAGAATAAGATGATGATGAAAAAGAAGCGATTAATCACCGCTAAAGTTGGATTATAGAGCGTGGTGTCTATCTTTTTAAAATAACTGTGATTAGTGGGTTGTCACTACAGTTAAGGGTTAAGAAAACCACATGACAACCAAGAATTGACATTACAGAAATGACAGTATACGCTATTGTTTAGCTAGATTAGTAACAAGGTGGAGATGAAGTTATTATTAGACTTTTCACTAGCCTTGGATACGATTAGGGAGCAATTGCATTATATTCTGTACTTAGAGATAAATATCGCGTTGCTGATATAAATAAGTTTGCTTTTGAAGCCTAAAAATTTTTTGATAGAAGGTGGATTGATTGAATAGTGATGAAAAACAATCTAAAGAATTAACAGAAAGCAAGGCTGTACCTAAACATTATAAACCGATAGTGATAAAGGGCGAGTGGGTTGAGGCTATACAAGAAACAGCAAGGGCTTTTCAAACTTTAGGGAAAAAAGTGCGACAAATTGCAGAACAAATAAACAAAGCATTATCAACCGTAATTACTCCAGAACTAATTGAAGCTTTAAAGGATTTGCCAGAACGGTATAGACTAACGTTAGAAGAGGTCGTAGCAGCATGTGATAAATTAGCAGATGCTGGATGGATATTGCCCCTGGAATTTTTTCCGTTTGAAATATTAGAGGTAGTTGATAAATATACCTTAGAAGAATTAGATGAGTATTTTTATGACTTTTACACAGAAAATGACAATGAACGCATCAAATTAATATTTAAAGATATCAAGGAAAGTAAAAGCATAGACCAGTGGAACGGCTTAATTGAAGAGTGTATAAAAGCATATCAGAATGGGTATTGCTTAATATTGATTCCGAGCTTGCTTTCGGTAGTTGAAGGTCTGCTTTCAAAATTATCTGATAATCCTCAAAATATAAAAATGAAATCATTGTGCAAAAGCCAAGCTGAAAATGAAGATGGCATCACTAGAGTGATTTGGATGTCCATATGGAAATTTATAGAGCAACTTTATAAAAAGATAAATTTTGATGAAGTACGTCCATATGTAATAAATAGGCATAGAATATTACATGGTAGAGATGAAACTAATTGGAAACCTGTTGATGTAGTTCGTTTGTTTATAGCTATTCATACGGTGCTTTGTGTGCTACCTGATGATGATTAATATTATTAGATATGGTTCGAGATAATCATAGAAAAGATAGCTGAGAAGAAAAACTTTAGTAAAAGAAATGCAGGGGCAGTATTACCCCTGCATTTCTTTTACTAAACGATAGAATGTTCCTGGTTTGAGAGACATTCTTCTCATGGCTTCTGTAGCCGTTATCTTGCCAGCCTTCCATTCTCTTACATTATGGTTGAAAGTTTGCGGAACGGAAATACGTGGGCGACCAAAGCGAACGCCTTTACTGCGTGCTACCTCAATTCCTTCCTTTTGGCGTTGTTTAATGGTGTCGCGCTCAAGTTGAGAGAGAGCGGCAAAAACGGTCAACATAAATTTTCCAGAAGGCGTTGATGTGTCGAGGCTTTCTTTGGCTGAGACGATGCCGACTGCTTTTGCAGATAGCTCCTCTACAATGTTGAGAAAGTCTTTGGTATTGCGGGCAAGACGGCTGATTGATTCTATATAAATGGTATCTCCATCTCGACAGAATTTCATCATTTCTTGAAGTGCTGGTCTGTTTCTGTCTTTGCCGCTGATTTTTTCTTCGAAGATTTTTTCAAGAGTATATGGTTTGAGTATTTCATGCTGGCGGTCGGTATTTTGGTCGAGGCTTGATACTCTGATATAGCCAATTTGCATTGAATCATCCCCTTTCTATTCAATAATACCCTATTTACTTTTTGGATATTTAAAAAAGGGGATTGTAGAGTTTTTGAATAGAAAAAAATTAACTTCAAAAAAGTAAACATTTATAAACACAGCAAAGCCGTCTCTTGCTTATGATTAGTTCTCGAAAATAATTCGTGAAGAGACATGATGCCAAATGACTTCGCGAAAATATGATTGGAATCGCGAATTTTAAAGTATATAATGATAATTGATGATATTTTATGCCACCTAACGTGGGAGGTGCAAAATGGCTATAACCTATAAAAAACTATGGAAGCTTCTCATTGACCGTGATATGAGTAAAGCAGAATTACGTGAGCTTTCAGGAGTTGGGGCCAGCACATTTTCAAAGATGAATAAAAATGAATACGTGTCCTTGGAAGTATTGGTAAAACTGTGTCTTGCTCTTAATTGCGAATTAGGCGATATAGTAGAAATTGTGCGGGGAGACTAAATTCAACATTGGATTGTAGGTGAAATGATGATAACGAAGTACCATGCTAAATACTACGCCAATGTACTGACTCAACGTTCGATAGGTGGAGATATAGACAGTTTGTCGCAGTCGCTGCTTAATGCAGCAGTTGATATCAATCCTCATCAGATTGAGGCTGCACTGTTCGCGTTTAAATCACCCTTATCTAAAGGTGTTATTCTTGCTGATGAGGTTGGTTTGGGGAAAACAATCGAAGCTGGACTGGTGCTTTGCCAATATTGGGCTACGGGACGCAAAAAGATAATCATAATTTGTCCTGCTTCTCTTCGTAAGCAATGGAGCTTTGAGTTGGCGGAGAAGTTTGGTATTGATAACGAAATACTGGATATGAAAAATTGCAATGAGTACGATAGAGCGGGAAAAAAGCCGTTTTTGCAAAATAAGATTGTGATATGTTCCTATAATTTTGCAGCTCGTAAGAAAGATGAAATCAAGCTAACTGGTTTTGATTTGGCTGTTATTGATGAAGCACACAAATTGCGCAATGTATATAAGAAGAACAGCAAGACGGCACATTCCATTCGCGATGCTTTGAGCCAAGTGAAGAAACTGCTTCTTACCGCTACTCCATTCCAAAATTCTCTCATGGAACTTTTTGGACTAACAAGTGTTATTGATGAGAATATTTTTGGCGATAGTAAATCTTTTCGTGCAGAATACGTGCATGAAGAAAATTTCTCAGATTTACAACGTAGACTTGCTCCTTACTATAAAAGGACTCTTCGCCGTGATGTAACCGAGTACATAAACTATACTAAGCGGCTTCCGTTAACTCAGAAGTTTGATGCAACAGATTTAGAACAAGAACTATATGATGGATTTTCCGAATTTTTAAGAAGAGATAATATTTATGCTGTTCCTTCAAGACAGAAAATGCTGACGACCATGGTGATAAGAAAAATATTAGCTTCCTCAACATATGCAATTATAGGTACTCTTCAAGCAGTAAAAAATCGTCTGATAAAAATGCTTGCAGACGAAGAAAATCAGCAGTTAAATCTTAAAGAGTTGTTGGATGAGGATGAATTTGAACTACTAGTTGCAGATGAAGAAGAATTTGAAGATACGCAGCAATGTAACGAGTTGAGCGACAATAAAATAGACAAGCATCTGCTTGCCGATGAAATCAAAACAATTGAAAGTTTCATCAATACAGCTTTGAAAATTAAGCATGACTCTAAATCTACAGCGTTGCTTCAGGCTTTGAAAAATGCTTTTCAACAGCTTCCATCTATTGGGGCGCAGCGAAAAGCGTTGATTTTTACCGAATCCACACGGACTCAAAGTTATTTAAAAGAGTTCCTTGAAGAAAGTGGCTATCTGGGCAGGATTGTATTGTTCAATGGTGCCAATACGGATAAGGATTCAAATGCCATTTATGATAAATGGAAAGAAAAAAATGCATATAATGGCAATGTTAGTGGTATAAAGGATGCTGACAGAAGGGCAGCTCTTGTGGATTGCTTTCGTAATGAAGCGGAGATTATGATTGCCACAGAAGCCGCCGCGGAGGGTCTTAACTTGCAATTTTGTTCATTGGTTGTTAATTATGACTTGCCGTGGAATCCGCAACGAATTGAACAAAGAATAGGGCGTTGTCATCGGTATGGGCAGAAGTGCGATGTAGTTGTCGTTAATTTCGTTAACCAGCGTAATTATGCAGATATGCGTGTGTTCAATTTGCTTAATGACAAGTTTCATTTATTTAGTGATGTGTTTGGTGCTTCCGATGAAGTGTTGGGACAAACAGAAGGAATTGACTTTGAGAAAAGAATATGGGCTATCTATCAAGAATGTCGTACAGAGCAAGAAATTAATACTGCTTTTGAAAAATTGCAACATGAGATGCAAGGTGAAATTGATATACGGTTGAATGAGATAAAAGACCAGGTAATAGTAAACTTCGATATTGAAGTTCAGGAACGATTGAAAATGGCAAAAGAGCAAACCAGTGCATTTATCAATCGTTATGAACATATTTTTTGGGAATTGACAAAGTATATACTTGGCAATAAAGCAGACTATGATGAAAGAACGCATTCTTTTATTCTGAATACGAACATTAATGGATGCCCAAAGGGGAAATACAGGTTGCTTTCTGGTGATACCTCGGATGGTATTCTTTATCGTCTATCACATCCATTAGCTCAGTATGTATTAGCGCAAGCAAAAAATATTCCGTTAGGACAGGGGAAGATACTAATTAGTATGGAAGAAACGGCTGTGAATATTACGTTGCCTGAAGCCTTGCGACAAGCGAACGGGTATATGCTGCTTTCAACCTTGGAGGTATCGGCTTTTGATACAGAACAGTATTGTCTTTTTACTGCATATACAAAGAATGGAAAACGTATAGCTCAAGAAGAATGCGAGAAGATGATGCTTTGTGGTGGTATAGATAAAGGAAGCGTAAAGTTGGATGTTGAGATAACGAATAAGCTGACCGCTAACTCAGAACAGCACAAAGTAGGTAAGTTGCAAGACATAGATTCGCGCAACTTGTCATTTTTCCGTGAAGAAGAAGAGCGTATCTTCCGTTGGGAGAAAGATTTAGTTAATAGTTTAGAAAATGAACTTGATACAGTCAAACGTCAGATTCGCGAATACGAGCGCCTTTCCAGAAGTGTTTGCACTGTGGAAGAGAAAATTGCTGTAACAAAAAAGATTGATGAATTAGAGCGGATTAAAAGGAAAAAACGTAATGAGCTTGCTGACCGTGAAGATGAAATTGGGAATAAACGACGTAAGCTAATTGCTGATTTAGACAGCAGAATGATTAGGCAAACGACATCTGATGACCTGTTTATTATTGAATGGCAAGTAATCTAAGTAGAGAGAGGTAGAGAAAATGTCTGAGAAGTTAAATCGTTTTACGAACTTGATGAAAAATATTTTTGAACTGGACAAGTCTGATTTGGATTTTGGCATTTACCGTATTATGAATATACGTAAAGCAGAGGTTGAAAGATTCTTATCTGAAGGATTACCTCAGAGAGTCCAGGACGCACTGGCTCCTTTTGCATCGAATACAGAAGACATAGAAAAACGAATTGCAGAAATTGATAAGATTTGTAGTGATGTAGGGGTGGACGTGGCAACCAGTAAAATGGCAGAAGAATATGCTACGCTTAAATCACAATTAGCGGGCGGCGTAGATATGTCTGCTCTTGAGACAGATGTGTACTCTGCACTATACAGCTTTTTTAACCGTTATTATGATGAAGGAGATTTTATATCAAAACGGCGGTACAAGGAAGGCGTATATGCCATTCCTTATGAAGGAGAAGAAGTAAAATTATATTGGGCAAATCAAGACCAATATTATATTAAGAGTGCTGAGAATTTTAAGGATTACACATTCAAAGATGGCGATAGAACGATTCATTTCCGTTTAGTGGATGCCACTACAGAACAGAACAATAACAAGGAAAGTGATGATAGCAAGCGTACGTTTATGCTGTGGGAGGAAACGGAAGAGTACCCCGATATAAGGACTTTTGAAGTGAGCGGAAATGAAATGATTATCCGCTTTGTATTTGATGTTCCCGAAGATAAAAAGAAAAAGTTTGTGGAAGAAAATTATCAGAAGATAAGCGCAGCTATTGCATCAAAGTATAAGGAATGGTTCGACTTGCTGCGCCCGATTGCTACCAATAATCCGAAAAAGACCAAGACATTGCTGGAAAAACACCTGGAAGCCTACGTGGCGAAAAATACTTTTGACTATTTTGTTCATAAAGATTTACAAGGATTTTTGATGCGTGAATTAGATTTTTATATTAAAAGTGAAATTATACATTTGGATGACATTGATACAGCAAATGAAAAACGCGTTGAAACTTATCTTGCAAAAGTGAAGGCAGTAAAACGTGTTGGGAAAATCATAATTGATTTTCTTGCCCAAATAGAGAATTTCCAAAAAAAGTTGTGGCTGAAAAAGAAATTTGTGGTTAGCACGGATTGGTGTATTACACTAGATAAAATTAATGAAAGCTTCTTTCCCGAGATTATTTCAAATGATGCACAGGTTAGGGAATGGATTGATTTGTATGCAATTGATGAGATTATGGGTAGTGAAAATACGATTGGATTTTCGAATCACTTGACAGACGAGTTTTTGCACCAGAATTTGAATCTTATAGTTGATACAAGATATTTTAATACGGACTTTAAGCATAGATTGCTCGCATCAATTGATAACCTTGATGAATCAACAAATGGAGTTTTGATTCAGGGTGATAATTTTCATGCAATTAACATAATTACTGAGCGGTTCAAGAAGTCAATAAAGTGCATTTATATTGACCCACCTTATAATGCAGATGCATCAGAAATATTATATAAAAATGGATTTAAACATTCTACTTGGTTAAGTATGATGGAGAGCAGGCTATCAATAGCAGCACCGTTAATGAAACTAGATGGCATGATTTGCCTTACAATAGATGACTATGAAAAGGATAATGCATCTATACTACTCTCACAAATATTTGGACAGGAAAATATGCAAGGTATTGTTTCGATACGCAATAATCCACAAGGACGTTCGACTGTAAAAGGGTTTGCCGTAAATCATGAATATGCATTGTTTAGTGGAATAAGTGACCAATTGAAATCGGTCGGTCGCCTTGAACATTCTCAGAAGCAGAAAGATAGGTATTCGGAGCGGGATGATGAGGGTAAGGCTTTTCTATGGGATAACTTTAGAAAAACAGGAACTGACTCAAACCATGCAGACCGACCTAAACAGTATTACCCTATTTACATCAACAAGAAGGAAATTTCGTTCCGTATACCACAGCTTAGGTGGAACGCAGTATCGAATATGTGGGATGTGTTAGAAACTCCTACTGTTGATGAAGTTGTTGTTTTTCCTATAACAGATGCTGGTGAAGAGAAAGTGTGGAAGTGGGGAATTGAACGAGTCAAAAAGAATCCTTCCCATATTAAAATCGAAATTAAAAATGATGATATTCAATTATATCGAAAAAACTACTTCAATGATGAAGGCGCTCTGCCTAATACTTGGTGGGATAATGCTCGGTATGCTGCGGGCTCTCATGGCACAAATTTGCTTACTAATATCTTTGGCATAAACAGGAAATTTTTATTTCCTAAGTCTGTTTATGCAGAAATGGATTGTATTAGAGTATGTAAGGCGCAGGGTACTGATATAGTATTTGATTTTTTTGCTGGTTCAGGAACAACAGGACACGCTGTATTAAATCTTAATAGAGAAGATAGAGAGAACCTGCGATATATTCTTGTCGAAATGGGTGAGTATTTTAATACTGTTACTAAACCAAGAATGAAGAAAGTTATATATTCAGCAGAATGGCAAAATGGAAAACCAGCAAATCGTTGCACAGGTATATCGCAAATAATGAAGTATATTCGTCTCGAAAGCTATGAAGATGCGCTTTCTAATATTGCACTTTCAGAAGAAAAACATCAGATGGCAAGACTTTTTGGCGATGATTATCTTATCAACTATATGTTGGATGCTGAAGCTGAAGGTAGCATTCTAAACCTCAATTTGTTTAAAACACCATTTAATTACAAAATGAAGATAAATGAAAACAACGAAACAAAAGATAAAGTGATTGACCTAGTGGAAACATTTAACTATTTATTGGGATTGTCTGTCATGCGTCAGAGCGTTATTGCTTATTTTAAAGCAGAACGCGATGATAAAGATAATTATGAGGGGGCTGTGCGTCTTATTAAGGACATTGATGGAGAATATGCCTTCAAGCAGGTAGAAGGCATACTTCCCGATGGACGACGTGCATTGATTATATGGAGAACGGTAACGGATGATTTGATTGCAAGTAATGCTGCGCTTGATGCGTATTTTGCTAAACATCGTATTAATCCAGCTGACCGTGAGTTTGATATCATCTATGTCAATGGTGATAATAATCTCGAAAATATGAAAGCCGAGGATGAATGCTGGAAAGTGAATATGATAGAAATTGAATTTAAGAATCGTATGTTTGAGGAGGCTTAGTTGTGGCGCGAGTAAATAAACAAAATAGCGTAGCTTTCAATGACCAGCTTCTTCTATTTCGCTATTTTTTAAGTTCGTTTGGAAAAAGCACATTATCCAGTCTTGCGAGTAAGCTGAATGACATGGAGTACGAGGGCTACAATGAAAACCAAAACACATATTTTTATGACTATCTTAGTCGTATTTGTAGCGGCAATAAAGACTCTGTAAAAATTAACCGTGATAAGCTACGTTTGTATGACGAAAATATTTGTCGCCATGTAAAACAAATTGGTGAACGGCGTGGTGGAATCGTATTAAAGTACTTTCAGTACATTTCTTTGCTATTTACGGAAATTTATCTTGACCGTTATTTTTCTGATAGAGATAATTTGGTGGCAGATTTAAACGCATATATGGATGCTGTTTCAACAGAAACGATGGGGGCTATTTCATTTCATCATTATACGCCAGATAATATGAACAAGTTGGCGTTTATGTGTGCTACTGGCAGCGGTAAAACGTTGATGATGCACATAAATATTTTGCAGTTTTCACATTATCTGAGACGGGCACAGCGAGTGAATAGCAATTTGGCGATTAACAAAGTGATAGTGCTATCTCCTAATGAGGGAATGTCTAACCAACATCTGGAGGAGCTACACCTGTCATCTATTTCAGCCGCTTTATTCCAAAAAGAGGGGCTCGATTTTCAGCGCCAAGATGTTGTTGTAATTGACATGAACAAGCTTAAAGAAGAAGGGAAAGTAAAGACAGTATCCATTGATAGCTTTGAGCAAAATAACCTTGTTCTCGTCGATGAAGCACATCGAGGTTTATCTGGTGATGTTTGGTATGACTATCGTACCAGGCT
Organism: Pelorhabdus rhamnosifermentans; assembly: GCF_018835585.1. NCBI lineage: Bacteria > Bacillati > Bacillota > Negativicutes > Selenomonadales > Sporomusaceae > Pelorhabdus > Pelorhabdus rhamnosifermentans. Next base: position 51,088 of record NZ_JAHGVE010000005.1, on the reverse strand, counting down.
TTCTGCGGAAGGCGGATTTGCTTTTGAGTATTCGGCCACATTCAAACAAGCATTAAAGTCTTTGAACGCAGCGAAAGAGCATGACTTATTGGGAGAATACTGCAAATCCATCATCATGGATTACTCCTATAAATATTTTTATGAAGACGGATATGGCAAGGATTACCGTATCTATAATTTGAAAGAGGGTATAGATGAAGAACAACGCTATCTATATCTGACAGGCTGCTTGATATCCTTCTATCAACAAATCAAACTATTTGGCACATATCGCAAAGAATATGCACCGTTTGAGATTCAAAATCCGTTGCTTGTTTTTGTTGGAAATCGCGTGACAGCATCTACTTCAAAAGCCGAGCTGACCGATGTGGAAGAGGTCTTGGATTTTATCGATAAATTTGTTAACCGTAAAGACAAAACGATTGAACGCATTGACGCAGTTTTACATGAGGATACGGGTTTGATAGATGGTAGCGGTAACGAGCTGTTTTCACAAGATTTTAATGCACTGAAATCCCTGTTTGGCGGGATGCCCAATGCAGAGGATATCTATGTAGATATGTTGCGTGTTATGTTTAATAGTGATACTACTTCCGATGCGCCACGTCTTCATATTGAAAACCTCAAGCAAGTTCAGGGGGAAATTGGGTTAAAGATTGGTGAAGATGGCGAGTATTTCGGTGTTATCAGTATTGGAGACACAGCAGGTTTGGTTAAAAATTGTGAACAGAAGGGCATTGTGGCGAAAAACGAGGAATTTGTTTCTGATTCTCTTTTTCGCAATATCAATTCGGCTAATTCAAATATCAAGATACTAATTGGTTCACGGAAGTTTACTGAAGGTTGGAATAGCTGGCGTGTCTCGACAATGGGACTCATCAATTTCGCAAAGGGCGAAGGCTCTCAGGCGATTCAGCTTTTTGGGCGAGGAGTTCGCTTGAGAGGGCATAAGGGCTGTTTGAAACGAAGTCGCAAGCTTGATGATAGAGGAGTGAACATACCAAAACATATCGAACTCCTAGAAACGCTTACTATTTTTGGCATAAAAGCTCAATACATGGAAGATTTTAAAAAATACCTTGAGCTTGAAGAAATGCCAGCAAATGATAAGCCGCATGAATTTAAACTGCCTGTGCTAAGTAGGTATAACGAAATCAAAGATAAAAAGCTCAAAGTGATAAAGGTAAAAGCTGGGGCCAATTTTAAGAAACAGTCACGAAGACTTATCTTGGATGTTCCTGATGATGGCTTTATGCATTATCTGACGAAAAACAGAGTGGTTATTGATTGTCGGTCAAAAGTCCAGACGATTGAATCAAGTGGTAGTTTGCAAATGATTTCTACCACAGGAGAGCATACGCTAGAGAAAAAATTCATTCCTTATCTTGATTTTGATAGAATCTTTAAAGAGCTGCAAATGTACAAAAATGAAAAACTTTACTATAATATCAGTCTTGAAAAAGAAAAGTTGCAAAGCATTCTTGAAACAGATGGATGGTATTCGCTGATTATCCCTAAAGTCCATATTCAGATTGAATCAATGGAGAAGTTGGAAGCTGCCGTTGATTACTGTGTGATGGTCTTGAAAAGCTATATGGACAAGTTTTATAAGTACAAGAAGGGCGAATGGGAAGCTCCCTTGCTTGAATACCAAGAGTTATTGGAAGATGATAATAATTTTGTGCCCGAGTATACGATTTCGTATACAGCAGTGGATGAACGTGATAACAGCGCGGAATCTCTTAAAACTTTTGTCGAGGAATTGGGCGGACTGTTAAATAAAGATAAGGGGATTGCTGGATATGAGACAGGAGTATTTAAAAATTCGCTTGTAGCGTTTGATTTCCGTGCACATTTATATGCGCCGTTAATCTGCTTGAAAGCGAATGGACTTAAAATTCAAGTGTCTCCAGTCAGCCTCAATGAGGATGAGAAACTCTTTGTTGATTTACTAAAGGCATATACGGAAAGCAATGAAGATGTCTTTAACGGCAAAAATCTATATTTACTTCGGAATAAGAGTAAAGTGGGGATGGGTTTCTTTGAAGCTGGGAACTTTTATCCTGACTATGTGCTTTGGATTGATACGCCTGATACGCAGTATATCAGCTTTGTCGACCCGAAAGGCTTGATGAAGATTATGCCGAATGACCCCAAAATTGAATTCTATGCAACTATCAAGGAATTAGAAGCGCGATTGCAGCCGACTAGTACTGACAAGAAAATTGTTCTCAATTCTTTTATCATGTCTGGTACAAAGTCTGCTGATTTAAAAGAATGGTGGGGGATGTCGAAACCAGAACGAGAGGCAAAGAATGTGCTTTGCCTCGATAATGAAGATTGCATGGAAGTGATGATTAGCAAGATACTGCCATAGCACGTAAGAAGGGCTGGAGTAATAAAAACGCCAGACCTTCTTGTATTTTAAAATCGAACGACTTCGCTATTGCTCATGAATACCAATTGCTTGGCGAGTAGAGTGAGGTAGCTGCCCAAATAAATCATGATATATATAAGCATATATAGTGAAAATAAAAGGTAATTGCAGTAAATAAAAGAAAACAGAACAATGAAGGATTAAATAAATCATAAGAATTATTTTTTGACTATAAAAAAATAATTTGCCATAATTTGATGGTTTAGCAAAATGAGTAGTCTTCATTCTCAATTCAGTTTATGGCTGTCACTGATGAGCTGACCGCAGGAGATATTTTTAACCTCTCTGAAAAAGAAGATTTTTACATTTGTATTTTGAAGAAAATTTAAAATGGAAATCGAAAAACTTAATGCTATATACGCATAAATGACACCAAAAGCCAAGAGGATTGCTTCGCGCAATCTTCTTTTTTTTGTTCAAAGAAATTTACAAAATAGGCTTGTGAAATAAAAAAACGTTGGTATAATCTCAAAAGCGTTGGAAAAACACCGCTAGAAATATAATAAGCGAGGCGATAAAAGTGACAAATGCTCAAGATTTATTTGAAACCCTTAAACGAACCATTTATTATTCTAGATTCTCTACTGTAATAGTCAACGGCGAAACTTGCGAATGGAATGGAGACGAAATGAGGGAAGGCATTGAGGACGAAGCGACTCAATTTCTTTACAATCAGGATTATTCAAAGATGGAAGTTGATGACATAAAATTCGACGGAAGCGCGGTTGGCTACTTAGACGAATTTTATCCAGAAACGCTTAAGGAAATCGAACTTGACGCTGCTGAGTGGTACGCATTCGACATCATAGAAAAGATAGGACTCGAGAAAAAAGACCTAAAGTCAATTGAATTTCAGTTGTAACAAATCAATCTCCAATGAAAGGGGTGAAACAAAATGAAAACATTGAGACTTGCACGGAAGGCACAAAAAATAACGCAAGGCGAACTTGCTACTAGGCTGTCAGAAAAACTCGGGGAAACTGTTACACAACAACAAATTTGCAACTACGAAGTTAATTTTTCCCTTCCGCCAGTGGATAAATTAGTGGCTTTAGAGGAAATTCTGAATGTCAACCTCATGCAAGAATACCGTCAACTTGTAAAAGCAGGGGTAAGAAAAATGATGAGAACAAGATTTAAAAATGGTCGCAAATCAATTCAGCCAGTTTGACGGTGTGGCTGGGCGTTGTCCAGCTACACTAGTTTCATCAGGACTCAAAACCTGATGCTAGTGATTGGTTTTAGAAACATCAATTTGAAATCAGGATATGGTCTAATGGAACTGTTGTCGGCGGTGGCTTTGACCCAAAATACAAAACATATTTGAAACGGAGTGGCAAAAATGTGCACAATCTTATTCGACAATCTGCATCCGCTTGCGGAGGAGGATTTTGAAAAATGCGGTTATCCGTCTTCTAAAAATACTCGCGTCGTAATCGAACGAGAACTGGAAGAGGAGCAATACATGATTGACCAGTTGTATGAAGAATTTCAGTCTCAAATTTACGATTATGACGCAAGCCAAGGCGAGAAACATTATTTTACTTGATTTGTCCGCACGGTTTTGGATTTCTAAAAACCTAAAATATAAATCTAATTTTTGAAAGAAGGTACTCACAATGACAAATGATTTTAATAACCAAGACCAAGAAACTATTATGAGGAAGCTGCAAGCTCCATTTCCGCTTAGTGATATCGAATTTAGAATCGGCTCAATGAATCCAGACAAAACTCAAGGCATGGCACTTGCATATGTTACCAGCCGAGCAATTCAAAATCGTTTGGATGAAGTGTTTGGGATTGGCGGTTGGTCCGCTAAATTTAGAGAGTGGAGAGGGAAAGGCGTTATCTGTACTCTATCTGTAAAAATAAATGGAGAATGGGTCAGTAAGGAAGACGGTGCAGAAGAGACTGAGATAGAAGAAGTCAAGGGCTCGCTCAGCAATAGTTTCAAAAGAGCTAGTGTCCATTACGGAATTGGACGCTACCTTTACCGATTGGAAGCGCAATGGGTTCCAATTAAACAAATTGGCTCTGGGAAGAACTATAAAATGTTACAACAGCCGAAATTGCCAGCTTGGGCATTACCTGGAGGAGAAGAGAAATCGAATCCTGTACCAGCTCAGCAATACTCGTATCAACCAGTTCCAGATAACGTGGTGCGAATGGAAGACAAGAAGCTTGGGCAAGCAGCTACAGACCAACAAGGCGACCTTTGCGAATGCTCCGTTTGCCACAAAATTAATGTTCCTGCAAATGTAAAGGAGTTTTCGACGCGAAAATTTGGCAAATCGATTTGTTATTCTTGTCAGAAGGAAGGGGGAGGAGTACAGCAGAAAGTTTCTGGCAACCCAATTCCTCGCCAACACAATGAAGAAGCCCTAGACGATGACGAAATCACTTTTTAAATCTAATCTCAAAATTTAAATGTAAGAGAGGCATTAGGTAGTTAACAAAAATATTCAATAGCTATTGAATGTACAAAAAATATTGGTATTATACATGAGACCAAAGTAAATGAAGTAGTATTAGCAGAAATTTATTTTAAATTAGAAAGGATTTATATGAAAAATTCGGGCTATTATCAGATGCCACGCTGGTTGTTAGAATCTCAAGTGATACGAAATGAATATGAAGAAAATGCGTTAGTTCGCCTATATTCAAGAGCGAAGTACGAAGATGAATGGGTTATGCATAAGGGGCACAAAATTCTTCTGAAACGCGGCGATGTAGCAACTGCACCTGGTGAATTTATAAAGCAATTGCGCGGTAATTACTGGACAAAAGACAAAATGGATACTTTTTGGAAAAGATTAGAAAGAGAGGGGTGGATTAAGATAAAAACAATTCCTTCGGTGACGACAATCATCTCTATTACACACTATGTAGGCGTTGAAAAACGACTTGGTATTGACTTAGTAGATGCCACGGTAACGACTCGTGAAAATGCAGGAATGGAAGGGGGTTCTGGCAACAAACGACTCGGTACGGACTCGGAAAAGACTCGAAACCTACCTATATATAATAAGGGAATAAACAAAGAAGATAATAATTCTTATGAGGATAGTTCTTCTGAATCAGAGACAGATGAGCAAAGTGAATCTTCTATTTTAGGGGAAGAAGAGAAAACGGGAAGTAATAGCAAAAAGGCTAAAAGAAGTGATTCTTCTCCAAAAGTGAAAAAAGCATCATCTGCTGAGTTGGTGTCTTACTTCTATAGCAAATATCAAGACAAAACTGGTTCTAGCTACCCCGCCGCTATCGCTCTGGATAGAAAGAAGATGAATATCCTTCTTGAAAACGTAAATGATGATTTAGGAAAGGCAAAAGCAACAATAGATGCGTTTTTCAAAAATGGCTGGATAAATAAAATCAATCGTTTTGACGTCAAGTTGCTGACAAGTGAAAATGTTCTTCCTCGCTTGATTATAGAAGCAAATGATAAGCGAAATCAGATAGATAATTCCTCCGTCGCTTTCGACGTTCAAGAGGCCATAAAAAAACAACTTGCCGCTTTGAATGGCAAGAACTACCCAAAGGAGTGTAAAAATCATGATGAACCAATTTGAATCCTATATTCTTAATAAAATCCTTGATGACAAAGAATATGCTATCCGACTTATTAAAGAAGATATCGGAATCTTTTCCCAAACAATGATGCAGGTCCATTTCGGATTAAGAACGATTCTCGAGAAAAACATGCCAATCACCTTTATGAGTGTGATTAAAGAGTCTAACCTTCAAAAGCATCATTTGGAAGACATTGAAAAAACGCCTTCTATTAAAATTACCAAAGAGAAAGCTCATCTTGATGATTTTGACTACTGCATCTTTAAGATTAAAGAAGCAAAAAAGATACAGGAGATGAAATGGATTGCGGAGGATATTCTTAAAAATGCCGACAGAACAACAGACACAAAAGACTTAATTGGAAAAGCGATGGAAAGAATCGGCTCACTGTCCAATATGGGAGCTGAAATCCAAACCCTTGACGGTAATGCCTTAATGGATGAGTTTGATGCATTTACGAACGACATTGAAGAAAGGAAAGTTGTTCCTTCCATTAAATGCGACCTAGCTGAATTGAATCGGGTTACAGCAGGTTTTCAGTTTGGAGATTTGGTTTTGCTAAAGGGATTCACGGCAGCGGGTAAAACAGCCCTTGCTCTTCATCTAGCTAAAGCGTTCGGGATTACACAAAAAATCGAGACTGTCTATATCAACATGGAAATGAGCAATAAACAATTAGCAGGTCGTCTTATATCATCAATTTCACAAAGCGATGATATTTACTGGCATTCTTTGCTCGACCATGAGACATATAAAAATCAAAACTTAAAATCTGAAATTGAAGAATCAAAACAGAAAGTCAGAAACTCTAAACTGAGACTTATTAATATCAATTTTCCGACTGTCAATCAAGTTGAATCGCTTATTAGGGAATATAACGTAAAATACGGTACGAAAGTTTTCTTTGTGGATTATTTGCAAAGAATGCAGTTGCCCAAAAACAATAAAGAGGAATCATGGAGACAGCTAGTAGATGTTGCTAAATATTTAAAGACGCTTGCAAAATCGCTTAATGTCATCATTGTTGCTCTGGTTCAGGTAAGAACTGACGGAACTACAGCAGGAGCATCCTATGTGGATTGGGAGTCCGATTTGGCCTTCTGGATTCGAAAGCCAGAAGAAGCAGATTTAGAAGGATTCGTGAATGATTATAAGCTTGCTGAAATCACAAGGGTTATCGAGTTTACCAAACAGCGCATGGGTGCGGAAAATATAGTGATTCCTATCAATTTTTATGGCAGAAAACTACAGTTCTTTAATGTATCTAAAATCTAATCGACAATTTAAAAACAAAAGAATGGTGAATTATTCTTCCAATTCAAAACATCATATCATCTTTTTACTTAGCAAATTGCAAAATCAGGAGAATTCATCATGACTATCAAAAGCGAATACAAGAAGAATCAAAATATGACCAAACTTATAATTAAAGGTCGTCCAGTGACGAAAAAAAATCACTGCCAAATCATTAGAAATAGGAATACGGGGAGGCCGATGCTTATCCAGAGTCCGCAGTATCGGCAATATGAAAAAGAGTTTATCAAGCAGATGGACGAGAATTTAAAAGGATTATTTGATGCAGAGGTTCAGCTTCATATGCGGGCGCTCTATTATTTTCCTGACAGACGAGGTAAGGCGGACCTTGTAAACTTGATTCAGGCCACACAAGACATTCTCCAAAAATTTGGCTTGTATAATAATGATTCGCAAATCAAATCTCTTGACGGGTCTCGGATTGTCGGAATTGACAAAGATAATCCTCGAGTTGAAATCGAAATTGAAGCGATAACGAAGGCTGATTAAGCCGTTGAAAATATTTTAAAAAATATTTGTTAGTATCTTGAAATCTACTTTTTCTTAGATATAATCCATAGGACTGAAGAGGTAAGGGCCTCTTCAGGAATTGAAAACAATGAGGATATAGAAGGAGTGCGATGAACAATGTTTAACCATTTTGAAGCTGAATTAACACAAGAACAAATAGCTCGAGTAAAAGAGTTTTACAATCCGCAAGTCAAGTACGATGGTATTGAACTGACAATACCAGGAAGAAATAAGTTTTTTTCAATCCGTGACTATGAAAGCCAAGTAATTAATCCCGTCAAACCATGTATTGTATATTTGACGTTTGGTGTGAAATGCAGTTCCGAAGAAGAGGCACTTGCTGTTGGCGCAATTAAGACAACAGATAAAGAGTTAGCAAAAGCCTTTGCGCCTGACTTGTTTCAATCGATTCAAGGAAGCAAAATGGATAAGCGTTCATCAGCTTATTTGAAAGACTGTAAACAGGATTTACAATTAGTAGCTATAGAGCATGGCTGGGATGGAATAGCTCACGCTATCGAAAAATCAATATCTATTTGGCTGAATACTAGCGAAGTGGAAATTGGAAAAGTAACCGAAGGCAAATATACAGGGAAATATATTGCTACCTATAGCGTGCAGATAAGTGTTGATGATTATGACATCACTAGCTTGATTTTCGAAAAAGAGCCGAAGAAAGAAGAGATTCAAACTGCGAGGTTGCTGGAAAGGGCTGAAGATGTCATCATTATAAAAAGGAAAAAGCCTGTCTTTAAATGTAAAGAGTGCGGTAAGGAAAGTCACTGGCTTGATATTCCAGGAACCGATAAGGAAAAAGTGGATTTTTTGGAAGATGCATATTGTAATCACTGCTGATTTGGGACAATGCATTAAAAGGGACTGCTCGTCGTGAGTTGGTCCTTTTTTTGTGAATTTTTTTAACCACTATAAAATTAGAATTATAATCGTAGTTTTGATAAAAAGAAAAACCACCCCGTGAGGTGGTACAAAAAAATGGAGAGTGTTGTTCATTCAATTGTACCCCTATTTATTGTTAAAGCCAATAAATAGGCGATATATGTCTGCTGTTTTTAATAGTGTTTGATTTAGCAGAGTTTCTTAATGATGACTTCTTGCCATTTTATTAGTCTTACAGAAAAATATTTTATATTGATGCGAAAACGGAACGGAAAATGGCAATGGCCTTCAAGAAATTATTTTATACTAAGCAGAGAGGCAACGAAGGGAGATGCTGCTGATGGGGTATGAAATAAAACTTTCTTTCGAAAAATGGCACGAATTTCTGAATTTCATGACCGATTTGCATAATAGAGAAATGCAAAATATAGAGGAAGTGAATAGTTTGGATAAAAACAAATTTCGATTTGAAAAATTAGAGGATATAGATGAAGATATGGAAGAGTTAATGCAACAATACCCTGTTGCGTTTGAAGATACATTGAAAAATGCGGCTGAAATAAAGAGAATCCATCTTGTGACTGAGAAGATGGCAAAGCGACCTAAGGGCTACGTCAAACCAGCCAGCGCAATTACGACTACGTATATCCTATCGCGGATTAAAAAAACATTTACATCAGATAAGTTCTTTCTTGCGTTACCGCTTACAATCGCCGCTCTTTTTCGTATCAAATGCGGCAACACGTTTGAGGACAGCCAGACGCGTACGTGGCAAGACTTGATGGATTTAAACCTGTTTCTTCTCAATGAATATGGATTCAAGTCTAAAGGGGTTGAAAACGCTCTGGAAGTATTGGACGAATATAATCTTCTAAATATCGATAAGGATTATACAGAGGACAAGGAAAACCCTAAGATAACATATCAGGCCAATGATGAGTTATGCAATCTCCTGATTACAGATGAAGAGCCATTTTAATCCATACCTGAGGAGATGTCGCTATAGGTACAACGTTAAGAAGAGGTGAATGATGATGGATATTATTTTTGAAATGGCGGGTTGGTGCAAAACGGTTGGTGATAAGTTTTTTGCTACGATTGGATTTGATGTGGAAACACCAGAAGGAATAATAGCCATCGCTATCGGTGTTGTCGTATTAAACCTTGCGGGAATTTTCTTCGGGAATATGGCCGATAAATTTAACGAGAAATAGCATATTCTTCATTAAAATAGCAATGATTCAATTGGATAACACGTTATAAAAATGGGAAAGGCGTGATTGACGATGAATGCAAAACCATTAAATCGTTATGAGCTTGAGGAGACTTTTCAAAAATTTGGTTATATACCACATATTAATAAAATAACCGTTGCAGGTCGAATCGATGATGGTGCGAAGAATCAGCTTCAATATACAAGAAGTCGCAATTGCGGCGAAAGGCTTCCAATGTATAGGACCATTTTAGAAGTCCCAAGTCCAATCAAAATTGGTAGGAGCGGGATGCCTTTTGTCTCTCATATTCCGATTAGGTGTGTTGGCGATTTGGCGGAAGAAATTGCAAGCCAGTACTATAGCGCAGGAATGTTTGTACAAGGAACAGGTCGAGTGCAAAACTATAAGGTTGAAAAGCCACAGTTTGCTGACCAGAGACAAATCGAACTATTGATGAACGTTCTTCGCGTGGACGATTCAGAGGATAAGCTTGTTCAGGAAATCCTCAATATCCTCGATATGAACGGGCAGAAATATTCCCGCTTGATGACGACAGTTGCCGCACAACAATTCAGCCTTTCGGATGATGGTGCTTTTATCAATGAAGCCATTCTACAAGGGTTAATATATATGCCACCTAGTTTAAGACGTACTCAAAAAACGAATACCGCAGCTCTACATATTAAAATGTGGATTAAGCGTGCTGGTGACATCGGGCCTGTACCTGATTCGGCTGCAGCAGATAGAGATATTGTTAATATCATGTTCTATGGAGAGAACGCCATTGAACTTTATCCAAAACTCAAACAAGGTTATCCAATAATGGTAAAGGGAAGACTGGAAAGCGACACATATAGAGCTGAAATTAATGCTAGCGGTGAGCAGAAAAAGAAAATTGCCGATTTATTAGGAATTACGGAACAACATCCTATTTTGGAAAAAATCTTAACCAATTGCGGAATTAAGAATAAACTGAGGTTATTTATCAAGCACGACATTTGGGGAACTTCGCTTGAAACATCAAACTTTTTGCCTGAAGAAGCCGCGTAATAGATAAACTCTTGCATGATGAAATGTCGTTTTACCTACGATATAACTTTGCTATAATGATATGTAAATTTTATAAGAAAAGGTGATGCCAATGTACAAAGCAAAAGTTGTCTTGTATAATGCCCAGAAAGAGCTACCAGCTAATGGAATCGAAATACTCTCTCAAAAAATAGTCGGTATAAATTTTGTGTTCGAATCGGAGGGTGAGCAGGATTATTTTAGGGAGACGAAGACGAAAGTTTTCTCTCCAATCAAGGAACAAAAAGTCGAATGGCGAGACGAACTATGGAACTCTCTGTCAGAAGAACATATTATCATTTCTGCGGAAGACCCTTTCTCTGTGATTCTTCAAGAAGATTTTGTGCGGATTGAGCAAGGAGATAAGGGAGAGGAAACAAATAAGCTTATCCAGATAGATGCGAAGTTGGAAGGATTCGAAGATGGCGATGAACTTTGGGGAATTATCAATAAAGAGGATAACAAATATGCTATCGTCCCTGAGAATATGATTAAGCGTCCAGAATTAAAATTGATTAAAGGGGGATTGTCGTAAATGTATTATTTTAAATTAATTCTTCTCAAAGCATATAAAGAAGGAAAAAAACTTGAGCAATATGCCCAAGCCGAAGTTACTTTCAAATTTGACGAAAATGATATCCGTCGAGCAACGCAGATTTCGACTTGCGAACCTCAAAACCCAGGAGAAAAGATTTATTGGCGAAACGAATATTGGGATAAGCTTATAAAAGAAGATATTGTTTTTTTGTCTGAAAATCACTTTGCAGTTTCGGCTGGAGAAGGCGAAGAATGCGAGAATTTCAAGCAATGGGATTGCGAAGAAATTGATGACGAAGACGAGGATGACGTTATGAATCCCGAAAGAAAGTGGGAGATGCTTAATCCAGAAGATACACAAGCTTTAATTCTCAATCCTCAGAGCAAAGAGGTAAAGCGAGAAGTCTTCAAAGTCTTAGAAGGTGGAAAATTTAAAGAGTCATAATTATCAACAGCTCCTCGGCTTGGGGAGCTTTCTTTCTATCGGTTGTTACATCCATATATACGCCGTAGTATACATACCGTATATATGGATGTAGATATTTATATGCAATTGTACATATCTTTTATTGCAAAAAATATAAAAGTATATATTTGTATATATAATGAAAGAAGGTGATAATAGTGGCGAAAAAATTAGACAAAGGATTTGATTACAATTTAAAATGGGGCGCAAATAGTGCATTTCGTTATAGAAAGATGATTAAAGGGAAACAGTTCGAAGTCTATGGCTCGAACCCTGACGTTTGCAAGGATAAGATGGAACGAGAGATTGCGGACTTTAAGGAAGGATTCAAAAAGGACAATCCGACACTGGGCGAATGGATGCGGGAGTATTTGCGTCATTATATAGAAATAGAGATGAAAACCAAAGCAAAAACGAAGAATACAAATATGGAAAAATTCGAGAGCACCCTGGCAAACTATGAAACAACCGCTCGAACAGGGGTTATAAACAGAGAGATAGGGAATATAAGAATTAAAGATTTATCAGAAAAGGACTTGTATCTCCATTTCCACCAGCTTTTTATAGAAAAGCCAGCTAGCGCAAAAAATGCTCTCTGGCTCTGCAAGAAAGCTTTGCATCGCGCCATGAAAAATCGCCTAATTAGGGATAATCCGTGTGAGGATATAAAATTACCAAAACTGGATATTATAAAAAAAGCGAAACAGCCGACCAAAGACCTTATTAAAATCATAAAGGAGATTTTAAAACGATTTGACAGAAACGACGACGACCTTTCTCTTTATTACCATCTCGGATTTAGGTTGGGGATGCGTAAAGGTGAAATCCTTGGGCTTGCTAGCTCTTGTATCTTTTTAGATAAGAAGCAGATTGAAATTTGCCAGCAACTCACTAAGACAAATCCACTTGCGTTTGATTTAAATGGAAATAAAATTGAAGAGAGGAGCGATAAATACAAAACCTCAATTTTAAAGGAAACAAAAACGGAAGGGTCTAATCGAATAATCCCAATTCCCAACTGTTTATTAGAGAAAATACAAAAGAAAATCCAAAAAAGCTCTATAATAGAGAATAAAGTCGCTGAATCCTGTATTCTTGCCAAAAGCAAAGATTTTACCCCAAAATGTGACCTTCTTTTTATAAAAGCTGACGGGAAACCTTATTTTTCGAACACTCCAACTAAGAAGCTAAAAAAGATGCTAGAAGAAATCCAAAATGACGAAAAATTTGAGATGTCGGAAGAGGACAAATCTCTTATCCTAACTTCTCACGATATGCGAAAGCTGGCTAACTCTATTCTAGCTGGAGAGGATATCAATAAATCTAAATTAGAAGCTTTGCTTGGTCATAGCCCTCGGTCTGAGGATACCAATGCCGCCCATTATACAGCATTCACATCAGAATCCCTCATCAATCTTGTCGAACTTCTCTCGGAAATCATCGATAAGGAGGAATAATTATGCTATCGAATCTTCCCCAAAAATCTCCACAAAAACTACACAAAAATAACCTAAAAATCGGTTTTTATCATCACCTTGAAGGGGAAACCAAAAGTGCCTTCAAGCCAGCAATCATGCGGCTTGAAGGAGACTGGAGAGGTGTCCGAGTGGTCGAAGGTGCTTGACTCGAAATCAAGTGTCCTGTCAAAGGGACCGTGGGTTCGAATCCCACCCTCTCCGCCATATAAAAAAAGCTTTGCGTAATTTTACGCGAAGCCTTTTTTTTGTACACAAGAATGGCAAAAGTAGTGGTTTTGACAACATCCAAATATTTGGCTGCTGTTTTTTAACAAAAAGGATGATTTATTAGAAAAGTCCAAGATAAGGGCTAGCGATTGCCAAGTCCAATATTTATTCGGTTTGTTTTGATACATAAATATATTCTATGACGCCCTGCTTTGGAATTGTCCAGAATCGTTATACCGAAACGATTTCATTTGGCCAGGCGATACGACAAGAAAAAAGGAAATTTACGGAGTAATGCGGAAATCTCTGGTGTGAAATAATTTGGGAGGTTTATGCCATGGATAAAAGAGTACACTCGGAAATCTTTTCTCCAACTAATTGTTATGATATTGGAAGACGCTCCTGCTGGCGTAAACTGAATAAATAAGTGCAAATGTGTTGCACTTTGCAAAAAAACATGTTGCACATAGCAACGTGTTTTTTATTTGCTTATCTAAAAATACAGAAAATACGCGTTTTTCTATATTGGCACGCAACTTGCAAAAAATAGATGTAAATGAATAGGGAAGGTGATCCAATGGTCAGTCTGGCAGTAATTGCAACGGAATATCTGTACAAATAGAATCAATGAAAATAAAGCGATGAAAACGGCTTCGGATGTGATCGTTTGAAGATGGCATGACGGTTTTGGAAAAAGCATATGACCGGGTTGGTTGCAGGAATTCAGTATTCCATATCTAATGGGCGGAGTTATTGGACCTATCGTAACCGGATTTATTGTAAGTTACACAGGATATTTTTAATATGCATTGATGTTTTCCGCTATACTGATCGGCAATTCGCCTGTAACACGTACAAAGTTTCAAAGCCTTGGAAGAAAAGCTTCTATCAAGGAAGATTGCCTTGGATTTGGCTTATTGTTGTGGATGATTCTATAGAAATGTAATTTAAATCACAATATTAGCTGAAAGATATGGAATATTTAATAAATTTAAAATGCAGTTATAGTACAAGTTTATAAATATATTATTGTGAGGTGTATTAATTTGGAAAATATGAAGAAAACAAACGTAAGATGGACAGTTTTTATTATGCTAGCAATAATTTGCACCATAAACTATATTGATAGAGCTGTTATATCCGTTTGTATGCCGCAAATTCAAAAGGAGTTACAATTTTCACCGGAAATTGTTGGTGCAATACTTAGTGCTTTCTTTTGGGGATATGCATTAATGCAGATACCCTGTGGCTGGCTCTGTGATAGGTTTAAACCGGGGAAAATTTTGTTGATTGGAGGCTTAGGCTGGGGTGTTTTTCAAATTTTAACAGGTATCATAAGCAGCAGTAGAATGTTTATGTTTATTAGAACATTGTTGGGGGTAGCTGAAGCGCCTATTTATCCAGCTGGTGCTAAATTGCAATCTATTTGGTTGCCAGCTACAGAACGTTCTCGTGGGAGTGCGCTTGTAGATGTGGGCTCTTCTTTAGGAAATGCTCTTGGGGCACCGCTTGTTGCGTTATTTGTGTTATGGTTTAATGGCTGGCGTGAAGCACTTATTATTATTGGTGTTTTAACAGCGGTGATTGTCCTTCTTTGTGGAAGAAAATTAATGACCACACCAGATACGAATAAAAATATTAACCAAGCAGAGAGAGAATATATAAAAGGTGCTTTAGAAGAAGAGTGGAAAGCTAATCAACTGGATAGTGAAACGAAAAAAATTACTGTAGGGTTAAAGCAATATTTTTCAAATAAAAGTTTTTGGGGAATGTGCTTTGGATTCACTTGTGGGAACTGTATTGCATATGGATTAATGACGTGGGGGCCAATGTATCTGGCAACGGTTCATCATTTGGACATTAAAGGATTAGGTGGAGCACTGTTTATTATTTATGGTGTGAGTGTCTTAGGTGGTTTATTAGGTGGAAGTATTACAGATAAATTGAAATCTAAATTCGGTAAGGCAAAATATAATAAAATTATGCATGTGAATTTACTAATTATTGGCATAGCTACCGCAGCTGCAATGCTCTTGCTGAGTCAGGCAACGTCTATATATATGGCTATATCCTGCATCACTGTAGCCTTGTTTTTTCAAAAATGGTCTGGTTGCTTGTACTGGACTGTACCTGCGGCTTTAGCACAACGTGAAAATATTGGTACTGTAGGCGGATGTATGAATTGTGTTGGTAATATTGGTGGTGCTATTATTCCATTGGTAATTGGAGCGATTGTAGGTTCAACAGGATCTTATTTTTTTGCAATATTATTGTTTGCATGCTTTGGATTAGGCATAGGTTTATGTTCATTATTTATTAATTTCAATAAAAAAATTGGTGAATAATCCGCGATAAATCATTACTTGTTTAGAGAAAGAAGAGATTGAAATGAGTGAGAAAATAGATATATTAATTAAAAATGCAAATATAATTGATCCTGAAAAAGGTACTATAAAGAAAGGAAATATAGCGATTAGTAATGGGAAGTTTATCGAATATGATATGAAGAAATCATATTCTGTAAATGATCAATTGGATGCGGAAGGCTATTATATCAGTCCAGGTTGGATTGATTCACACACACATATTTTTAAAGATGTCACAGAACCTAGGTTTGCAGCGGATTTAGGGTTAATTCCGATGGGGGTAACAACGACGATTGATGGGGGCAGTTCAGGGATTGCCACATGGCCTGCGTTTAAGAAAAATATAGTTGATGAGAGTTATTTGAACATTTTTTATTCAATTAATGTTTCTCCGGCGGGACAAATTACCGAGCGCTATCCTGAAAATGTAGATCCTCTGCATTATGATGCTGATAAATTAAGAGAGCTTATGAAAATAGATTCAGTGCATGTCAGAGGATTAAAATTACGCTATGGAAGTGAAGTTGTTGAACCGTTTGGAAATGATGTTTTAGATAAAACCATACAATTAGCCGATAAATTAAATTGTGCGATTACTTTACATGTTACCAATCCACCTTGCCCAATGGAAGAGATCCTTCCTAAGATGAGGCCGGGTGATGTTATTTGTCATATTTATCAGGGAAAAAGTAGTACTATTATTGATGCTGATGGTAAAGTAAAATCTGCCGTGTTTGAGGCAAGGGAACGGGGAGTATATTTTGATTCCGCTGATGCTAGGATAAATCATTGTTATAGTATTATTAAATCGGCGCTTAAACAGGGATTCAAGCCAGACATAATTTCTACTGACCTAACAAAAAATGGGATATTTAGCAATATGTGCTGGGGATTACCTGTAGTTCTTTCAAAGTGGTTAAATCTGGGGCTGTCTTTGGATGAAGTTATTGCTGCTTGTACGTGCAATCCAGCGAAGATTCATCATCTACCTGATGGAATTGGCACATTCAATCATGGTGCAGCTGGCAATGCTACAATTTTTAGTGTTGAGGATAAAGAGTTTGATTTAAAAAACAGAATGGGAGAAGATTTTCATGGAAATAAATTAATCGTTCCGCAAGTTACCATTATCAATGGAAGCATAAGATATAAGAGTCTGATGTTTCCCCTTTAAGGAAAGCAGTGTGGGATGATTTTTTAGAAATCTTAAAATTTGATCAGAATTTTTGTTGATAACTTATTTAAAAATATTGAGGATGAAGTGTAAGCGTCAAATAAATCATCACCTGTACAATTCAGCCAATGAGAAAATATATCCATGATATCTAAGCTTAGAGCTTTTTAGATTGTTTTAGTAGGCAAACTCTTGTTAAAATGAATACTTTATCAACAATTGCTATAAAATCATTTGATTACGCTGCTTAAAAACAAGGCTTTTTCAGTGGTTTCGAACCGTCCCTTTGATTCTCGGGTTTTTTGCTTTTTCAGGATAAAGTTGTTTCGTGGTAACAGAAGAATTCTGTTATTCCTCAATCATTTTGATCGAGTCAAGAACTAATTGAGCTTTTTCTAGTGGTTGTTTAAGATTTTACTTCAAAATTATGTAAGCTTGCATCCGAGTTGGGCGGGATGTGCAAAAACACCCAAGCTGGTCCAAAAACTGAGCGAAGAAAGCAAGACTAGCCAGAGCGTTCTAAATTGGCTCCATATCTTTCATATAATCAAAAGCAGATAAATTTTCCTCAAGGATAGAATAATAATTTACCAGCATTTGCGTTAGTGAACTCCGAGTAGTTTCACATTGAGTCTCATGGATATTTTTATCAATCCTACCGTTTACTAAAAAGGTATTAAAGCAATTTGAGCATATCCTGCAAGCCCAGCAGTTAAAACAATCCAAAGAAGCCGCGATATATTCATCAAAGAGCTTTTCAATTCTTGATGTGTCTATCCAGTCTTCAACAGTGCCAATTTCATAACAATGGTCCATTTTTTCACATACATAAAGCTTATGATCAATAGAAACAAAAAGCCTTCGGAAGCCGGGCAAGCAACAACCATTGGGATATATCGCATCTTCAAGGGGCGTTTTAGCGCGATTATAAAAACGTAGAAAATCATTCCTATGCATATTTTCGATTAACGAATTTTGTACATTATTATTTATGGCATCTTTTGGAAACCGTTTAAAGAACTCAGAAGTGCAGTTATTCCAATCATCATAATCTTCGGTAGTAGAATTAAAATCAAACCCATCAACGCCTTTACTCCTCATATAAGAGAAAAATTTCTTATTCTTATTTACTAAGGACTCATAAGTAAAAAAATCATTTATCAAAGTAAGATTGACAGGAGGGGCATTAACTATAGAAAATGAAATATTTTTTCTATAGAAATCTTCATCAAGCCATTGAAGGTATCGTAAATTCGCAACTATTGTATCATAACTACCTTCGCCATTACTTAATTTTCTATATCTGTCATGGATTGTTTGTGGTCCGTCAAGACTTACTGCAAATGAAAAATTTTTTTTATAAAGAAAGTCACATATCGGCAAGGTCAAAAGAGTACCATTGGTAGTCATATTCCAACTTATATTCTTTTTATAAGAACCTTCTACATATTTTACAATCCTTTTAATTAGTTCAAAATTAAGCAAAGGTTCCCCGCCATAAAAAGATATGACGACTTCATCAGCAGCATTTCGTAAAAATTTATCTAATACAACTTTGGCGGTTTCAAAATCCATATCTCGTTCACTATGTACTCTCTTCCCTTTATACTTTCCACTATAAATACAATAACTGCATCTGAGATTGCATCTTTCAGTAATATTTAAGATTAGCTGCTGGTGAGTCATATCTTTAAAATTGTTTAAATAAATCATTTGTGAAGGGTAGTGAGTAGAAAATAAACCGTTTTTTGTTATTGCATGATCTATTTCCTTCCAACCATCAAGTAACTGTTCCCTTGTATATTGAGGGCACTTTCTTATTGCCTCATTAAAATTATATTCAGAATAATAGTCTATAAGCTTATAGACTATATCACTCACCTGAAAAACCCGATTCGTATTTATATCATATATATATTTAAAGTTTTTAGTTCCAAATTTATATATATAAGGCTTCATTTTTACCTCGATTTATTGAAACAATATCTTGCATTCAAATGGGATTCAAATGCAAGATATTGTGTTGTAGTTAATAATTCTTATTTATCCTTTTGGATTGAACCAGCATTTGGGTTCGGGGTAATACATGATGGTGGTTGTGAACTAGCATCTGGACTCAATCCAGGACAATCTGAGTTCCTTTTTTTATATGAGCATTTTGCTTGTTCTACATCGATCTCTTTCATACTTTTCGCACCTGCCTTTAATAGATTTTCAATATTATTATCAACCAACCCTGTTGTTTTTCTGCAATGTAAATTTTAGCATTTTACGTACCGGAAGATCATGGGGATTATGGTCCTGTCGTCGATGAAAAAATAAGAAAGTATAGTGCGACCGGGCAGTGTCCGAGACACGGGGACGGAGGTTATATTTTGGGGGCATTGATTTTCTTTGTAGTCTTGACTTGCTGATCTTGTTTTTGTTCCTCGCCCGAAATATCAAGATAAATGAATGCCAGATAGGATAATGGGAAAAATTAAGGTCGTAATTTACAGCTTCCACGAAAATTCGTGGAAGTCATTTTTAAATTGAAACCCAAAAATAAAACCCCATTATGAAACTCATACCTCAAAAATGTTACACCAAATCAATGCCGGATAAAGAAGAAAAATCTAACCGTGTCGAAAAAAATATCGGCTGAGGATTTGCAAAAAGCATTTGATTTACGTTTGTATGCTATTTGGTTGAATAAATGCCAAGCAGAGTTGCTCCAAAAACATCTCAGGGGTATAATTCCGCTCATTCCTTTGGAATTGATAGAAATCTTTACTTAAAGCCGTCAGCAGCATATCTGCTTTAAAGATATTGTTAGGATGATTTTGTTCGGTAGCACTCATTTCGTCAAAAAGTGCAACAAGTAATTGATGCAACTCGTCATATAAAGGGCTCTGCATGCGAGACTTAAATGAATTTGTCGCCGTTGATCCCTCAACCCCGGTAAGCAACTGCGCCTTTTTTTCTCTAAAACGGATAAATATATCAAGCAGTCCCCTAAATCGTTGATATGGCGGATTTTTCTGGTTTAACTCCAAGTATTCATCAATATCGTCAAAAAGAAGAACAATATTATCCTTAATTAAATCTAAGCATAATTCACTTTTGTTTCGATAGCGGCGATAGAGCGTTCCAGGCCCGATCTGCGCCTCGACGGCGATTTGATTCATACTGACTTGTTCAACGCCATTTTGTTCAAATAGCTTAAGCGCCGCATTCAATATGCGCTGGCGATTTTCGGCGGCATCCCGACGCTCAGGACGGGTGTGATCTGTATTTTTTTCATTCACTTGATTCTCACTCCTGAAATTTAATTATAATTTATATTGACAAGTGGAGAGTTCTCCACTTATTATAAAAAGGAGAGTTCTCCACTTAATAATAACCTATAGGAAAGGAGTTTACAATCATGCAAAGTGTGAATCCCTTCTCATGGCGGTTCGTAGCACCGCTGTATATGGGGTCTACACTCAACCCCATTAATAGCTCCATAATCGCCACAGCATTAGTGCCAATTGCTGCGGCCATAAATGTCTCAGTGGCTCAGACTACACTATTAGTCACTGCACTCTACTTGGCGAGTTCGATCGCTCAGCCTACTGCCGGAAAACTTTCCGAAGAGTTCGGGCCGCGCCGGGTATTCCTCACCGGAATTCTCATGGTGCTTGTCGGAGGTTTATTAGGCGGTTTAGGACGCGACTTGATCATGTTGGTCGTGGCGCGTGTTTTCATCGGCATTGGAACTTCAACTGCTTATCCATCGGCCATGATCCTTATTCGCCGACGGGCTGATCTAGCTGGACTGGTCGAGCCGCCTGGTCATGTTCTTGGTGCGCTTCAGATCGCCGGGGTAGTAACGGCCGCTATAGGACTCCCCATTGGCGGAGTCCTCGTAGACGCCTGGGGATGGCGTACAACGTTTCTTGTGAACATACCTTTTTCACTTATTGCATTTGTCATGGCCGCGTTATGGATTCCTCGGGATGGGCCGATCAAGGGTGTGAAGACAGCCCGGGAGATAGCATCTCGCATTGACATTCTTGGCATCATTGGATTCGCTGCGACCACGACCACCTTACTGGTATTCCTGTTTACGTTGCCTGATTTATCCTTGCTAGCCCTCGGAGTAGTCCTTGTGTCGGGTGTTTCCTTTGTTGGATGGGAGCTCAGAGTAAAGCAGCCATTTATCGATGTACGTATGCTTGCCTCGAATCTAGCGCTTACCCGTACTTACACACGTGTTATGTTAATGACACTATGTATATATACAGTGTTGTACGGTGTTACTGCATGGATCGGGTCAACACGCGTTGTCTCCTCTCTAGACGTGGGGCTACTCTTGTTACCTATGAGCATAATTTCTGCCATCGTGGTAGGACCCATTTCAAAACGAAACCTAGTACGAGGTCCCCTAATCGTGTCTGCAGCATCCTCAATTGTCGCATCGATTAGCCTAATATTTCTTACCGCAAGCTCGCCAATTATTTGGATTCTTATTGTCACCCTTATTTTTGGTGTCACTATGGGCACAATGGTTAGCAGTAATCAGACAGCGCTATATACCCAGGTTACCGCAGACCAGATTGGCACTGCTTCCGGGCTTTTCCGCACCTCCGGGTACATTGGTTCTATCGCATCTTCAGCCATAATCGGCATAGCTTTTCACACGGTAGTTACAGACAGCGGAATGCATGCTATTGCCATCACCATGATAACAGTCAGTGCCATAGCACTGCTTATTACTGTCACTGATCGCCGACTCCGGACACCTATCAAGTCTGCTAAGAACTAAGAATGAATGTCTTTGGAAGGAATTACTGTTTAATGAGGAGGAGCATATGAAGATCAAATGGTTTGGGCAATCTTGTTTTATGATAACGTCTGAAAATGGGACGAAAATAGTAACTGATCCGTATGTTAATATGTTGGGTTATAAATTACCTGAAATTCAAGCAAATATAGTAACTACAAGTCACAATCACAAAGACCATAATAATATCAACGCAGTTAAGGGAAAATTTGAACACATACAGGGATCGGGTAGTTTTTCCAAAAATGAAATAAAAATAAAAGGTGTGGAAACATTTCACGATAAAGTTTCAGGGGCTAAGAGAGGAAAAAACACGATATATAACTTTAATATTGATGGAATCAATGTTTGCCATTGCGGGGATCTGGGACATATTTTGACTTCCAATCAGATTGAAGAACTAGGAAACGTAGACATACTGCTTCTTACGATTGGAGGGTTAGTTACGATTAATGCAGCTAACGCAGTTCAAGTCGCAAAACAGCTAAACCCGACGGTTATTATACCAATGCATTACCGGACAAAGGCATTAGGACTATTGGGTTATATCTTTTGTAGTGTTGATAAATTCATTTCCATTTCAGGAATGAAAGCAAAAGAATACAATGAGTTGGAATTAAACAAAGCAAATTTTAGAGATTATTCGGGCATTGCTGTTCTTAAATATAATTAATATTGCCTCTGATGGCTCAAGGATAATGTGAGGTTTGCCCCCTGCAAAATCAAATTGGTTTTGCGGGGGTTTACCATTTCTAATGGAAATAAATCTATCCGTACGTTTGAATTTTGTATCAAGTATTAACTGTTTTATCAGTAATACCAAACAAAAGAATAGTTTCTTTCGTAATAACCATAGATAAACTGATTAGTCAAAACCCGTCTAGCAGGTTTTGATTTAGAAGAGTGGTTGCCTTAAGCAATACTTTGGTTTAAAAGGGAGATAGTAAGGAAATGGTAAAACGCATTACTGTTGCAGTTGTCTGTTTTATAGTTTTTTGTTACATGCCAGTTATATCAGCGAAGGAGGTGGCATACAATCCGTTTATTGCGGCAAAAGGTCAATACGAAATCGGAACAACATTTTTTACTTGGACACCTACAGGTCAAGCCGAGCAATATGTGGGACAAATATGGTATCCGGCAAATAAAGGCCCAAAATCAAAGAGAGCATACTATTTGCCTGACAATACTTATCAATTCGTGCAAAAAGACCCCGCTTATTCCAAGCTCAAGAACTTTCCTACAGATGCAATCGTAGATGCGTCAATGCTTAAGAAGGGGAAGCCTTATCCAGCGCTAATTTTCTCACCTGGACAAGGCCTAATCAGACAACAAAACACCTTCATGTTTGAATATTTAGCTAGCAGAGGGTTTATCATCATTGCAGTAGATCATCCGGGTAGTAGTGTACTAGCAGAGAAAGCGGATGGTTCTTTTACATCTTATGATCACGCTTATGATGATTCCGCGCTTGAAGGACAATTGACAGAAGAGCGTGGTAGGCAGTTGTCGACTGTTTTAGATACAATTTTAAAACTAAATAGCGATCCTAGTTCAAAAATATATGAATCCGTTGATACAAATAAAATCGGAGTATTTGGACATTCACTAGGTGGCAGGACAGCCTTAAGGGCGTGTTCTCAAGACAAGCGGTTTAAAGCGGCTCTTGATCTAGATGGAAGTCTTGAGGGCGAAAAGTCTTATAGTTTTAGCAATCAAGAAATTCTAATGGTTAGTGCTGATATTGAAGAAAGATTGGAAAAAGCGGAGAATTATAAACAATCTAAAAAAGAGTATTCAGCAGTTATGGACAATTTAATGCTTAGTCCAAACGCAAAAAAATATTTAATTTATTACAAGGGTACAGAGCATGCTAATTTTTGTGATTTAGGGTTGCTTCTCAATAAAGAACTTTCTTCTGCCGTTGGGCCTGCTGATGCTCAAACGGTACTGCTTTCTTTATCGGCCTTGGCTAACGACTATTTTCATGGTGTCTTCTCCGAAAAAGGCTCCACTTTGGTGAAAACTAATTTTCAATATCCATATACGGAATTAATAAGACTTGAGAATGATTTAACAAAGTAATACTTAATCCTTAAGGCAAAGAAAAACTATGAGGTGTTTATCGAGTCTGGGGTTGCGGAGTTGAATTAGAAGCTCATATGCCTATAAGAATTAATAAGAAAGATTCCTATGTATTTTACATATATAACTTAAATATAACAAATTCAACTCGAAATCAAGTGTTTTGTCAAAGGGACCGTGGATTCGAACCCCGTCCCCTCCGCCAGGAAAATCAAGGCTTCACGCAGTTTTGCGTGAAGCTTTTTTATATGTAAAAGTGATGAAAATAGTGTTCTTGACAATGGAAAACTAGACGAGGACTTTTTTCCGATTCAGTTATTAAAGGCACCGATTTTTTCGATTTAATTAATAACAATACTTATTACATGATTTTGTAAATATACAAGCCTATCCTGAAGACAGTATATTTCTTTCTCGGATACAATATGAAGACTTTAGTGCCAGTGAATGTCAAATCATTATGATAGCGGCGGATAGTAGGTATGTTGATATATATTGTAAAGTTAGCTCATTGATAGAGAAATTGTATGACAATGCGAAATCTAAAGGCCACAAGTATGTTGGATATACAATAAACTGAATTGTTAGGAGAGTGAATTATGAAACAAGGCTTAAGTATAATTATTGGAATTATTTTGTTTGGCGCAATCATAAGCAACCATATGCATGCTGTTGGAGCTCCAGCCCCAATTAGCGACGAGTTTGCTCAAGTGCAACCAGGGGAAACTGCTCTACCTATAACTTTACCTAATATGCAAGGAACGAATACAATTATAGGCTTTAAAGGAAAGCCTACAGTTATAATCTCATTACATGAGTTTCGCATAAATAGGCTCACAGGCTTTCAAGAGTTTTATGACAAGTACAAGCAATTAATTAATTTTTATATTGTCTGTCATAGTGATAAAGAAATAGTACAACAGTTATTTGATACTTATGGATTTACAATGCCTGTGCTGTTGGATAATAAAAAGGAATATGTCAATAGTTTTAATATAGGTCTACCTTCAATGTTAATTGTAGATAAAAGTGGCATTATCCGTTACAATGGAACAGCATTTGTTGATGAACAGTCTTTAGATGGATATACAGTTGAACTTATAGCAGATAAAATTAAGAGTTTGCCAGTCATTATGCTTGACCCGCCAAACTATGCTCAACCGGCGCCACCGTCTATGAAAATTGGTGATGTTGTTACAGATGAACGTTTGTATGATATTGATGGCAACTACATTACGATTAAGTATACAGGGAAACCTACAGTTTTGCTTTTCTGGGCGGGTTTTAATTCGTCACAGACTTTAGATATAGCTTTGCCTGTAATTCAAGCTGCTTATCAAAGTAGAGGAAATGAAGCAAACTTTTATTCCATAAATTTTGCCAGTAGACCTGAGCAGGCTCAGAAAGTTTTAAATAGCTATAACATTACAGTACCTTCTTTATTTGATAAATATCCAACGGTTAATCTTAAATATACACATTCATGTCCTACTTTTGTTATTATTGACCAGAGCGGTGTGGTACGTTACCGTCCAGTTAGGTCAATAAGTGTTGAGCAATTGGAGACAATTATTGATAGTTTGAATTCGCCTAATGACACAGTTTTAGCAGAAAAAGTGCAGCACATAAATGATGTTGAAATGTACCAATCATCACCTCATACTTATCAAAATGATGATTTTCATTGCAAAATGACGCTTCCTATAGGGTGGTCGAAAACTAATTGGACGAATAAAGGAGCTATCTTTCTATATAAAAGCATTCCTGTAATGGATGAAAAAATGGGGGCCATCATGGAAATACGCCAAAAAAATTTAAATAGCTAAAAAAAACTATGTAAAGGAAAATTTTGAAAAAAAATCCAGGATATTTGCAGTTATACAGGAATCCTGGTGGTTTATTGGGATGCAAAAAAGCCGCCCTCATGTAGGCCTACTATTCGAGACGAAGGTATTGTGATTCGTCTGAACCAGATAACTACTTGTGCTGGCCTAACTAATATTATCGTTGCTGCGATAATTAACCAGACAAGTATTCAAGGAGAAATCCTCATGAATCTCACCTCCTCTATTCGGTTTTGGGACGGGGGCCTCCGTCCCTTTAACATTATAGCAAAGGAAAAGAAGTAATCGCCAAAAAAATATCTATTTTACAAATTATATAAACCGGGATATGGTTGTCATGCATGTGCCGGAGAGTATGAAAGTCTATGTATATGAATGCGGCTGGATGCCAAAAGACCGCCAACTGCTACTTAAAACCGTCTATGCGGTCGAAGGGGACTCCTACTCTATTGGAGGCTATGACCTAATTCAATTTCTCTACTTTTTTTCCGGACAACTTCTGTCGTAATCCATGACAAAAGCAATCGAGGTATTATCCCATAAGGAGTACCATATTTAGGATGACCATACATAACAAGAGTATAATCACCATTTTCTCGATAGTAACAATTTGCTTTTGGCTTTGAATGTGGCATTGTAGCTTGTACTAAGGATCGGGCCATAAAACTGGTTGTAAAATCATCTTGTGCTTTTGCTGCCCTTTCAATAAATCTGCAAATGTTTTCGTCTACGATCATATAAAGTCAACCCCCATATTTGTGACTCCTTTTAATTTTTTTTAAAATAGAAGGGATTTTTTTATAAAATATAATAAACACAACAGAAAACTAGCACTTGGATAGAAACCTATCCTGTGCTCATTTTGAACTAGAGATCTACCGCTACAGCCGGCTAAAGTTGAGGCGGTTTTTCTCTTTCTTGGTTTATTCTACATATTTTTGTGTTAATTCCTTTTTATGCAAAACAAACCTCTCTAACATTAGAGCGGTTTGTTGCTATCTTGAAAAAAGAAATTCAATTATGAAAACAACTTGCATATTTCCTATAATTCGTAGAAAAGTAGCTAAACGGACAGAAATCCAAAAATCGGTAAATGAAATTATGAACTAATTTATTAAACTAATTATAAATATATTTTAAAATGGCATACAATTCAATGACATAGATTGCTCCCAAAAGCAAAAAAGCCCTCAGCCAAAGCCAAGGGCGCTAAAAGATATTATTAGACTTTGCTTTTAAGTTTTGTAGAAAGGTTTTTTAATTCGGCGAGGGAAACGACAGACATGGCCTCTAATGCTGCGATTTCAATTCTGTCACGGGCCGCCACTGTAAAGCTTGATGTGGCCTTAATTTCTGATCTTAATCTGGTAATTTCGGATGTCACCCAAGTTGTAACCGACGTACTCCCGCTAGTTGTTGCATTGTCAATCTCGGTAATAGCTGCCTCTTTTAATGCATTCGTTGCTGTAGTCGCAGCCTCTGTAGATGTATTTGTAGCTTCTTCACTCATGTTATCATTCTCCTTAATACTATTTTTATTTTTAACTGCACCAGCAGTTAAATACCTGTATAAATCCATAGGCGTTACGCAATCTGCATCAACTCCAGGTAAAACGTTGAGACCGCCAGCCCTTAATATTCGGGTGACGGTCTCACTACAGTTCATGGTCCACTTTCCAGTGCTTAAGTTTACTGGAATGTGAAAAAACTTTGTTATCAATATATTAATTATTTTGTTGAACCAAGGGCGGAGATTTATGCCAAATAGGTCATAGGTGCCACCCTCGATACACCCTATGTAGGAATAAAACATGCCTATCATATTTCTGGCTTCATTCTCGGCGGCAGCTAGATCAGGCAATTCTACACTAACAAATTCAACGTATGGCTTGTTATCATACTTGCCTAAATCATGTAGATGTATTCCCGGATATTTATCTCCATCATCTGGCATCCCCAATGCTTCCAGGACTCCTCCAAGAATTTTAATAGCGGTATGACTATATTTACCATTGGTTATATCGTCAATTGACTTATCAATAAATGTATCACCATGAACAAAAATGATGGATACTTTAGCCATTAATTCCCCCCCTTTGCTCAATGAGTCCGTATCGATATCTTACGTTCCTCTAGATTAATAAAATGAATTTTACGTCTCTTTTATTTTAAATTAGCCGCTATTTCTACAACTTTATCACGAATAACTTGGTTAGAATTGCAGCTTTCTTTTAATTTTGATTCTACATTATCTGCTAATCCTTCGATTTTTACTTTCATTTCTTGTGCTCGATTGTCATGATGCTGTAAACTTTCACTAATCCGTTCCATAGCGTGGGATGTCTCTACAGTAACTTGCGTGTTGTTATCTACCGCTTTCGATAGCAATTTCATCGACTTTGATAAATTTGTCTGATAGTCCCAAAGTAGTTTAAAAACAAAGGCCAGAGCAACTGCTCCGGCCCCATACGTCATTACGGCATTGATTTCATCCACGCTTCATCCTCCTAGACATAAAATAGCTACCTTTTAAAGCTAGTTCGCATATTTTATGCAATTATTGTTACTCTGTGCCTTTTTCTATATGGCGAACTGTAGTAAATCTGTTAATTGTAAAAGTTTCATCATCGTACATTTTCGCTTTTGATTTAACAATTTTTAATTGCTTTTCAATGGTGCTTATTCCTTCCAACCTAGGTAAAATGATACCTCGTTTTTTATCATTGTAAACTGTAATTCCATACTCATTTGGATCCAAGTCACATATCTTAACATTTTTTTCGGGTATTGAAAGTACATCTACTGAAAAACTAAGATTTTCTAATTCTTCCAAATTAATAGCCCAAAATCTAGGGTCTTGAGTACCAGCTCGAATTGCACAGTAAATAATCTCTAACCCTATATTGGATTTTTTAGGATAAATTGTACCTATACATCCTCGGTTTTTCCCATTTTTCTTTATAGAAACAAAGACTGCAGCTTGTATACCTTTATCGTTAAAATCAGGCGGTAATTCTATATCTTCTCCCGTTTTTAAGAAATATTCTAAAGATCGTCTTGCTAACTTAGGATATTGACTATTATTAACAAATTTCATTTGAAAGTTCCTTTCTGAAATCGCTTCTAGGTTGACACTCAGAATTGCGTTCCTCATTTTTCAAATCAAAACAATATAAATATCCATCCCATGAAGTTACATATAAACAATCATCTGCAATAACTAAGGAACAACCAACCTCATCTCCAGTTTTATATCTCCATTTTATCTTTCCAGTATTCTGCTCCAATGCATACACATAACTGTCAGCAGAACCAACAAAAACCATATCTTGATATAGAACAGCTTCGCCTTGACTCCATCTCTTAAATGATGATATCCATACGATATCACCAGTATGTTTATTTAAAGCAAAAAATTTATGTGAATCTGAGGCAACTAATATATGATCATTCGAGATAATTGGATTAAAGAAAATTCTATGTCCGATTTTTCTTTTCCATACCAATGAACCATCTTTAGCATGTAAACAATAAATATATCCATTAAATGAACCTGCATAACACTTGCCCGCTTCATAAGCAATATTTCCCTTAACTTCGCCACCTGTATATAATTGCCAAAGGACCTTGCCGTTTGTTACGTTAATGCAATAAATTCTATAATCGTTAGCTCCAAAAACAACTGCATCAATTTCTTTTATGTATGTTGGTGTAGAAACTACATAGTTCTCTGCTCTTATATTCCATATTGTTTTTAATGTATCAACATCTATACAGAAGATACCGCCCCCTGGCTTTTCATTAGTTTCATCAGTTACAATGATTTTATTATCAATCACAATTGGATTACTATGTATTCTTACTAGAGAAGGAACGCCTGCGTTTTTCAAAGTATCGTTAGCTATATCATAGATATATAAGCCTCCACCATAAGCACCAAAGTAGACTTTTTCATTATAGATGATTGGAACAGATCGACTACCTTTTTTCCATTTGTCTTCGACTAGTGGAAATTCTTTAATAATATTTCCATTCAAATCTAATATCATAAAAGTCCATCTGTCTGTTGGGACATAAATTCTATTTTTATAAATTAATGGACCCCCTTCAATCATTCTTCTACTCGTATTATTTACTTTTGATTTCCACTTAAGTGGAAAATCTAAGTCGTTTTTCCATGTATCTCTATATTTCATTCCCATGTCAACCAAATCATATATGAACTCAAATGGAATGCCGATGGAATTGATAAAAATCTCACCTTTACGCTTAAAATTAAGCAAGGCTGCAACAGCAACAATTTCTCCAGGTGTATTTTTTAAAATCTGTACTGCTTTCATAATAGATTGTCCTGCACTAACGATGTCGTCTACTACAACAATTCTATCCCCAACTTTAGGCAATGTACCTTCTAGAGTCCTCAAACGACCATATTTTTTAGGCTCTTTTCGCACAATCACTGATCGCAGATTATCATTACCATCTTTATACGCTTCATGAGCAATTCCAATTAACAATGGAACTGCTGCCAATTCAATTCCTGCGACAATGGTTGGATTGTATTTCTTTATTCGTTCCCAAATTAATCGACTTGCTGCTGATAATATTTTAGGATGCAATAATATTTCTCTAGTATCAATACCCCATCGCCAAGGGTTTCCTTGGGGTCCGACTCCTTCGCCAAACTTAATTGCGTTATTCATAAGATTAAACCGTATCAATTCTAAATTATTCATATTTTATACTCTCCTGTCGATTATAGCGTTGGATCAATTGGATTAAAAAAATTAATAGCCTCATAAGTTGTACATAGATTTAATCTTTTCTCTTCATTAGTGATAATATAACGCAGTCTACATGCTGTGTAATAGTATATTAGGTAATTCAGTACAGGAATAACCCACTTCTCAATATCAGAAACTTTGAAAGTTATTGGTTGCAGACAACTAAACTTTTTAAAATCCATACTGCCAATATTTTTCTGAAACTTCTTAATATCATTTAAACAAGTTGAATTATTAATAGATATAATTTGTTGTATATTTTTCATAACTTCTTCAGTATTTAGCTGAGTTAAATTAGATAGTTGTAATAATGCATAGTCTTTATCATTAGTCAAATTAATTTGTTTCCATATAGGATACCTATTAAGCATTTTTTGTAGATAAAATTGTTTTATTTCCCATGATCTTATTTTAGTAAATTCTTTAACTGATAACTCAAAATACCATTGTTTAGTTAAAGATGAAAATTTAAAAGCCGGTAAAATTTTCAACGCCTCATTGTGATTTTTAATAAATTCCCCAATAGTAATTCCGGAATAAATTTCATCATTAACGTTGATTATATTAGACAAAGGTAACTTTACAAAAGCAATTCGAGTATCATTTGATTTAGGAAGATCAGCCTTCTCATTACTGATAAGACCAAACAGAATGTTTTTTTTGTTTGGATCTTTGTTAACGCTTATAATCAAATTTTCCATATTTATTCTCTTCTTTCTCATATTTATTGTTTTTTATAACATTGCTAATGCTTCGACACGCTCATTATAAAATCTGTTTATCAGGCTATTTATAATGTCATGACTACCATTTAGCCAATCATTAGGGCTGTGCCACAACCCATTATCTGTTTGATATGCTTGGTTGCCATCTTGAATAAGAAATTCATAGATATTATATATTAGATCGTAATCGCTGATATTTGATATATTTTGTCCGGCAATGTTACATGCATCATTAAATAGTTCTACCATATTTCCTGCTGAGTATTGTACGGCTCTACTCCATAAAACTTGTTGAAGTGCTTCCGAGTGATTATTAACATCGATCCCTAAGTTATCTATTAGGTTTTGCACGGCTTCATCATAGTAGACGGCTTTTATATAATCATGTTGTAGTTGTCCAAACCCGATAGGATCAATGGTTCCTAGTTCTTGCCACTTAGCAATAAATTCAGCACTATTTACTGCTCCGCTCTCTTCTAGCACAACGCCATAGTTATTTAAAGGCTCGGCTTGCTGTTTTGTCCATTGTACAAATGCATCTACTACACCATCAATTGAGGAAAATTGATACATCCCATATGACTGACCGCCTAAATCACCACAACCAGACGACACACAGGCCGGGTCACCGTTTGATTCATATTGTTTTGATAAATCTCCTAACATTATAAATTAACC
Source organism: Pelorhabdus rhamnosifermentans (assembly GCF_018835585.1). Lineage (NCBI taxonomy): Bacteria > Bacillati > Bacillota > Negativicutes > Selenomonadales > Sporomusaceae > Pelorhabdus > Pelorhabdus rhamnosifermentans. The sequence goes on along the minus strand of NZ_JAHGVE010000005.1, from coordinate 18,927 downwards.
TCCTCTTTCTATTGATTACTTACCATCTACCGATGTGCTCTTGTCATACATCTGCCCCTTTGCTGAAATTAAAGTAATTTCCTATAATAGTAAAACAATAATTAAGAACTCTTTCACCACCTTATTTAAATGACGTTGATTGAGCATAACTTGTATTCAATAAAAAAGACGTTACAAATTAATGTAACGTCTTTTTTATTGACTTTTGTGTTAGGGATTACACCGGAAAATGCCGATTTTATCAACTTATCATCTCTATATTTGTTCATTTTATAAATTAGATGAACTGCCATTTTCAGATAAGATACGGCCCTACCTTTTCTAGATTTCTAGCTTATGAAACCATCGTTAGTGAAATCCTTACTATTACTATATCACCGTAAAACAGACATTAATGGCAATACGTGGTGATCTTTAAGTTAATATGGAGCGTTCTTATAATCAGTAAAAGTGGGCTTTGAAAAAAGAGACGCCCCGCAATACAATAACAATGGGCTGATCTGAGTAAAGAAAAGCACAAACCAAAAGGCCATCTATTCTTAACTTGATTCTATGCGGCGTCACCTCTTATAGTATAAACGTGGGTTTTATTATTTTTATTCCAGACTGTGGTATAATTGATAATAAATGCTAATATTTTTTAGGAAGAATATTGATTAAAGTTTTTTTACAATGCCTGAAAATTATTGTGAAGGAGAATCTGTAGTGAAAAAATTTTTTTTTATAATTATTTTTATTATAATTATTTTGAGTTTTACAAACCAGCAAATTAGTTTAGCAAACGAAAAAGAACCTTATACTATTGAAAGTACTATCTGTAATTATAAAAGTGAAGTAAATGGAATCGAAAAGTCTATTTGCATTGAACATATTATGTTTAATGCGAATATTAATAATCAAAATCATCTTTTAGAAGCTGTTATTTATAGACCTATGGATGATAAGCAACATCAAGTTATGATTTTTACTCATGGTAGGAAAGGCCCGAATCCACCGAAAAATCCAAGACAATATTTGGCGTATAACAATATCTGTAAATACTTCGCAGGGGAAGATTTGGTTGTCATGTATGTAGTCCGAAGAGGCTTTGGCAATTCGGAAGGTTCCATTATGGATGAATATAAAGACACACCACTGTCTTCTGGTTTGGAAATGGTTAAGGATTTATCAGCTGCTATTGATTATATTAAAACGAAAGATTATGTATTAAAAGATAAATATGTTATCGCCGGCCATTCCCAAGGTGGTTGGGCTGCTTTATCTTCTTCTACAGTGAAAATAGATGGGGTTGCTTGTGTTATTAATTTTTCTGGTGCAACAAACTATGCAAAAGCACCGCGAATCTCTAATTGGCAGCCAGTTGTCAACCGTAATCTTACTGAAACTTGCAAAATACTTGGTAAGTCCAATAAAGTTCCTACTTTGTGGATTTATGGCACAGATGAACCCAATCGAACACCTGATCAAACAAAAGAGATGTTTGATACCTTTGTTTCATCAGGCGGAAATGGAAATTTAATAATTTTGCCTGGAATTGATCACGACACTACCAATTCAAGCGCAATTAAATTATGGCAAGTTGAGGTTCGAAAGTTTTTAGAAAAAAATAGCATTGTGAATTTGCAAAATAACTCAGTCCTACCTTCTCACAATAAATTAGTAGCATAGCGTATTAGTTTACAACTGGGGAAATGTCGATACCGACAGTATGGATGGTAGACATCGTATTTATATTGAACGCTTTTGAAGGATAATAAATCTACTAAATATCCACCTAGGCAGATCAAAAAAAGTGATTGATAAGGAAAATACGTAATAAAAAGGAGTAGAATCTGAATGGAATGGGAAAAACAAACTACTTTAGATAAGATACTAATATATAGTTATCTATTTTTAAGTCTGTTTGATCATATTTTTAGTTGGATAAAAATAATAGAAGTATGTGTTGTTTTTATTTACCTAGTTTCTAACATTATCAAATTTTTACGTTGTCGAAGAGATCCTGTTTTTAAAGCGAAAATTACTCGTATTGGAATTAAATTAGAAACTATGTATTACTTAGCAATGGTAATGCTATTTTTAGTATTGGTTTTTCAAATATTTACAATAATTCATTTTAACACATAGGTGGCCTCTACACATGATCTGGTGCAAATTTGAATTTCACCAATTTTTTCACATTTTTTGAAATTTTGTTTTATTTAAAAGGATGTTCCATAATCATTTCAACTATAGGATATAAAGTCGCTCTTTTCATCTCACAATAATATCTTTTTCTCACTTCTTTTGTTATTAATGGGCAACCATTTTTGCAAATGCTTTGAACATAGCAATTTTTACAGTCCAAATTAAACGATTTTGTATCATCATAGGATATGACATTTTTCAGATAACTAAAATATCCATCATAGATATTTCCTAATTTAGTATGAGTGTTATGACAACGGTATAAATTTCCATCCAAATCAAGGTTTAGAACATTGTATCCGTTACCACATTTGCATACAGAAAACCTAATGTCTCTGTTCATCTTATTTCTAACATACCTACTGATAAACTTTACATAAAAAGGATTGAATTCTTTATTGGATTGATAATTTTTATAGTGCTCACACATTATTTTCATTTCTTTCGAAATTCTACTACAATCTAGTTCTGTCAAATATTTAGCTTCAAGACCGGTATCCATTATTTCATCCATATTAATATTTAGTGAAGCAGGCAATAATTTATTTGCTTTTCGATATTTAATATATTCTTTGTTTAATTTATCCACTTGTTCTACAATAGACAAAGGGTAGTTATAAGAACTTAATACTGCCGAAATGCAGACATTATTTAAATTAAATATGCATTCTTTTAAGGTAGAGTTTTTAAATATATTTTGACCTCGAGTTTCTTTAACATTAATTCCATCCCAACTAATAGTTACATTAATTTTATAATTATTTAAAAATTCTACTTTATCCCGAGTAAGCAAACTACCATTACTGATTATAGAAAAAGTGCAATTGCAATCTTGTAATGCTTTTGTAATTGAGACAATATTATTCCAATATAATAGCGGTTCTCCTCCATAAAACAGTATCCTCAAGGGGCTTTTCTGGCTTTGGGCTGTTTCCTTCAAGAAGTCTATCGTATCAGAATTTATTTTTGAGGTAACTTCCTCAGTTATTAAAGGATGCTGTAAACAATATTTACACTGAAAGTTGCAAGACGAACCTAGCATTATAAAAATACAATTTATATTTTGTCTTAGGAATTTTTTCATAAGAATATCGCTCCTTATCTAACATTAACTGTCGCAGTATCCGTAATTATTAGTAATGATTAGTGTCGTAATAGAAACAGTAAGGGGTTTGGATTTATAGAAAAATTGAACTTTAATGACATTAAATCAGTATTGTCTTTTTTAGACACAAAGAATATTTGACGCATAACCCAATATGGTTCACATTGATTGGGTTTTAAGTGTATTCAATATTTAACAAGACGTTACAAAAATGCAACGTCTTGTTGAAACGAATATATTAGGAATTACACCAACAAGATGCAAATTTCATCGACCAAATAATTGTATCTATAAATTAATTACTACCACTAGAAGAAGTGAGAGGGTCTACATGCGATACTACTCTTGCATTCCAATTTGTATAACCATCACTTTTCTTCTTTATACCAATATTTGTTGAAAGTGCTACCACGCCTCCGACAGAGTTATTAATACCAATGGTTTCTGCAAGGTTACTTCCTTTAATGTAAGCTGCTATCTGAGTAGCTGCGTTTTGAAGTATACCTTGGACTGTTGAATCTTCAAATGTTGACATTAAATAAACCTCCTCCTAATGTTATTTTTATGCCTTTATAAAACTATTGTAGCGTCAACGTTAAATTATTAACGATTTAATGGTAGGATAAAAATTAATCGCCGCCGTCGCCGCCATCGCCGTCGCCATCGCCGTCGCCATCGCCATCGCCGTCGCCGTCGCCGTCGCCGTCGCCGTCGCCGTCGCCGTCATCGCCGCAATCACTACTGCAATCACAATCACTGCTACAATCACAATCACTACTACAATCACAATCACAATTACAATCACAATTAGTCCCGGTAGCAGCTCCTGCTGCTGCTGCATCCACGTCTTGTTGAGCCTCTGCTAATCCAGCATCAACTTGAGATTGGGCCACAGCTGACGCAATATCATTTACATACGACGTTGCTGTTGTACTCCACCCTGTATAATTGTCAACTGTATTTACACCAATACTTACTGCACAACCTACTACCCCTGCGACAGTAGTGTCAGCTCCAACGGCTTTTGCAGCAGCAGCTCCTGCCATGTATGATGCTACACTATCAGCCGCTTTTTGAGCTATACCTTGAACTGTCGAATCTACTAGATCTGGCATTAAGCAAACCTCCTAACATTTTATTAATATTTTTTATGAATTTGCGAAACCTGATTCGAAGAACCTAAAACTAGATGGCTTAGAGAGCGGACCTCTTTTCTGTTACGAATAAGTTACTTTTTTTAACTTTTAGCGTATGAAATCGCTGTTGGTGAAATTCCTACTATTACTATATCCCGTAAACCGGATGTAAATTGGCAATATAAAGTGATTTCGGAGTCAATATAGAGAGGTCTACATCCAGTTAAGAATTTTATGAAAGTATTTTTTTTATTGTATCAATAGCCGTTCTACGATATCTACGAAATTGATCTTCACTAATATTCATTTCACTACACACTTCAAACTTTCGCATTTTCTCGAAATAAAATAGTTTTATTAATTGTTTACAATCTTTAGTAAGTGCATTATAGGATATTTCGATAATTCTAACCAAATTGCTAGCTTGTGGTATGCTCATTCGCTTAATTGCCAAGTTTTCGGTCGGGTTACTAATATCTGTAGTATGAGGCATACCTTCATAACTAGACGTACAAAACGGCTCAATTTCACATAATCTCTCTTCTTCAAGGATTGACTTAGCTTTTAGATAGTTATAATCCCTTAGTAAATGAATAATATAATCTTCAAATTTAGCAGCTTCTTTGTCTTTTGGCCCGTGTTTCACTAAGTCTATTCCAAATGTATTATCTTTAATTGATAACGAATTTATTGTCATATTAGTCCCCTCCTACGCATTTTAAGTTTTCTATCCACCACGATTGTTCCACGACATAAATATCAAATGTTATCAATACTATGACCATTAATATAACTTCAATATTCTCATAGTTGCACTCTAAAAAACTGTAACTATGAGGCTTTTTTCTTATGTTTTTTGACTTGGCTATCAAACAAAAATGAAACCCTTATCTCTAATACTCTACAGACTGCTTCCATTAAATCTATATGCCATCGTCGTTTTTTACGCAATAGGCTTGACATTTGTTGTGTCGAACAACCAACATACAATGCCAAACGGGTTATATCCATATTCTTTTTTTCCATGACAGCTTTAACAATTTCAATAAATTCTTCCATAATAACCCTCCTAAGTTAATAATTTGATGTTTTCTATATAATAATCATATTGCTTATTTTAAACAACGTGTTAAATAAGCAATATGATTAAAAAAATCAAGAATTTTAATAATAATTTATATATTTTCTCCATATTGATTAGTTTTTTATCTTTTTTTAATCAATATGATTATTGTGTGTTGCTTTTAGATGTGTTATGTTTTAGGTCAAATTGATTAAAAAGGAGATATTATAAATGGAAAAACAACAGACGAAACTACGAAACATAAGAAAATTAAAATCAAAAGAGCTTGGTTTATCTGTTAAAGACATTGCCGGATTTTTGGGTATATCGATACAACATTATTACGCGTTAGAACGTGGAGAGCGTCGGTTAAATGCAGACCAAATTAATTCAATATCCAAATTATTAGGTATATCTAGCAATGACATACTAGGTGCAATTGAAAATAATAATGAAATACTTAGTAACCTTCAAGATACAACTCTTTTTGTGTTTGTTAAAAAGTTTGTTTTCAACAAATTAAAAGAGACCGCCAACAATATGTTGTGGTCTCATTCCGAAGTAGAAAAATATATAACAGATTTAGAACTCGAAGATAAAAATAAACAAATTGAATTTTTGTTGGCTATAATTAAAAATATTACTATCGTTGATGGAGAACCTATTATAGAAATGGAAAGTCCGAGTAATTTAGAGATATTACGAACTACAAAATTGACAGTTGATGAAGTTATTGAAATTGTAAAAGGCTTTCCGCCTAATAAACGAAAAGCCATTCTAAAAAAATTAATTGATATTAGTTAATCTAATCCAATATCATAGAATAAAAATTCCTATAGAAATGGAACCGATTATACCTTAAAATTCTCCTAAAATATATCAATATCACATTTCAAACTCAGGATTATTACATTTATACTGCTCATGAATAAATTCCATGCGTCCTGGTTGTAAAAGTGTCAATTCAAGTAAAATAGTTAATTCCATGAACTTAATATCCTCTGTCAAAACTCCATTAATACTAGATTCATCTTTAACAATATCCATATAAAATCCCCTCCTTTTTTATGATAATTGATATAGATTATTATTATAAAGTAATTTTACCATTTTTCTTATAAAATCAGTTAAAATATTACTTTATTTTACATAGGCAATCAGAAAAAATTTCAGATAGAGTTTTCTTGCGTAAATGCTTATAAATTGATTCTTAAGTCAAACCGCCTAAAAAATATATTTGTTAGAAACATCCAGCAATCGAGTTCATATATAATCTTTTCTACTTCTGTTATATCTTAGTTTATAAGACAAACAAAAAATCGTCTCACTTTAATGAGTCGACTATTAATTTTAGTAGGGGCTTACTTTTACTTTATTGTTGAAGAAGCCCCTATTCGGTTTACCTTAACAGCACCGTAAGGTTTAAAAAAATAGTTATATGTCTGTAGCGTATCCAGGAAATACTCTACACTATTAGAATATCATGTCCCGTAAAGATTTTACGCTAAAAGAAGGATGTTTTGGGGCTACTTTATAGGCTGTTTCAAGGGAGATTAGTATTTACATTTCAAACCTTGAACGATTTACCAAGCGAAAAGCTGGAAGCAATAAAGACAAAATTCATAAATTTCACAAGGGACAATATTCGAGAAAAGAACAATATAACAGTTGAAGGTAACATCAAGGATATTGGTAAATGCAAAGTAATTTGGATAGTTAGTTCGGGAAAATGTCGGGTTATTGATGCTACTTTGATAGAGAACGGCGTAATGTGGGATTTTCATGTGGCCATTCCTTCAGAATATCTTGATACCATGACGATAGAGCTAGAACAGATGATTGAATCATTCACTATGATTTAGTAAAGTTGTATAATTGTGCAGAGAATTTTAAACAACTTATAGTTTTCAATAATTTGGAAATTGAGGGGGCGGTTCTCTAGAGTTTGATTTTGACTCAAAAGAGCCATCCCTTCAATTTCAATGTAGAACATAGACAAAGAAGTTGCCTAAAATAATTTTGACCGGCTGGACGGACAGTAGAATTGCCTATGTTTTACATAGAACGAATAATTCTGAATTTTGCTATTGAGAGAGTATTCTATTTATGATATCTTTATAGAAAGATTATGTAGAAAAAAGACGGAATTTTAAAGTTTTTGAAGGAAAAGATAAGCTCATAATTTAGGTAAAAATGGAGGCTTATTATGGAAGAACGGGACTGGCTTATCTTACACACTTTATGTGAAAAAAAAGCATAACTAAAACTGCGCAAGTGTTATATATTTCACAGCCTACATTGACCGGACGCCTCCAGCAAATCGAAGAACTATTTGGGGTGCAAATTGTTATACGCAGTAAAAGGGGAGTGTCTTTTACTCCTGAAGGGACATATTTAGTTGAGTGTGCAAGGAAAATGTTGCATGAAATGCATGGCATTAAAGAGACGTTACAGGCTATGAAACAAGAAGTGGCGGGAACATTAAGAATTGCAGCTTCGAAATCGAAGGGACGGTTCTCTAGAGTTATTTGATTTTGACTCAAAAGAACCGTCCCTTCGATTTTAGGAATAGACTCGAAAATCAGAATTAGTTGGCAGAATGATATGCTGCTGGGCGGCATCTCTTTGTTTGGTTGACGAACCATTGTTACGGGAAATATCGTTTTGCTAAAAAACACTTCAATTGTCACAATTTGGTCATAGGTTTTTGGTATTATGTGGCATGTACCTAAAGTCAAAGGAGGCATACAAATTATCTAGGAATAAAGCAATTTTTTTTTGAGGCATTGCGAGTTTTGCAAAAAGTAACACATCTTTTATCGTTCAATGCATGTAGTTTAAAAAAACAAAAAGGAGAGGTAATATAGAATATATGGGACAAAGAACGCTAACTTTGGAGATGGGATATCTGACATTTTGTGATGGCGATGGAAATGTGATCGGTACTTATAAAGCATCAACGGGTAAGTGGGGAGAAACTGATCCTACGAAAGAGAACGTTGGACCATGTCCGCCTGGGACTTATACCTTGTATCCTTCAGAAATTTCCGGTGGAACAGTTTTGTCCTTTATAGAGCGAAATATTCAGGGTAACTGGGGTATTTATAGGGCTCCGCTTCATCCCAATGCGGGTACGGATACTTACAATAGAGATGGACTTTTTTTGCATGGAGGAATATGGAATCCTTATGTTCATGGTTCAGCTGGTTGTATAAATGTGGGAACTCCTTGGGATAAAGAGCTATTTGATCTAATTAAGCAATCAGACGATTCTATTTTGGTTATAGTATCAAAATATCCCAATGAGTGGTCCGCGGAACCAGCATATGACGTTTATGCAGGCTAGGATAAAATATAATAAGGTGGTGTATCTACAAATAGGAAAAATATTTCGATTTACTATAATTGGCTTTTTTTTCATGGCTATAGCTAAAATAGACTTCTTAAATGGAATATTTATTTTATGTGGTCATTCTGCAGAAATGCGTCTTATATTATTAGCAATAGGTATTACTGTTTTATGTGTGCTTGCAACACTGTGTTTTACCCTCAAAGAACGGCTTAAACTTTTTTTAAACTTAAGTATTTGCTGCGTAATTATTCAAGCTGTCTGGTTTTCGGTGGGCCTAGCTACAGAAGGGCTAAGTTACATTCCTATTAAAGGTAGTATGCCGATTTTTCGGGAGGCGTTGCAAGAATATCTGAGGGGTATTTTAGTAGCGCCAATATTACACATTATTGCATTTATAATAAGTTTCCTTTATTTCATTGCTGTAATGTGTATAATTTTAGTGATTAAAAAAGGTTATAAACAAATCACAACATACTTTGCTAGGGAAAAATAAAATTTTATTTACAAAAAATTAAAATGGAATTTTGGAGGAAGTTTATGGGTTTTAGACTTAGTGTTAAAGGAAAAGAGAATATTGATTTAGGACCAGAGATGATTCAGTCAGTACATGTAGACGTATGCACGCCAACGGACTCAATGGCTAAATCTTCTAACGTCAATGCTACAATATTTATAAGCGGATGTATAGTGCTCATCGACTGTGGCTACCAAGATACGCTGGAATTCCGAACCCCTCCGGTGTCTTTGCTGAACCTTTTGGCACCAGACCTGACAGCGAACACGGCGTATAGCGTAATGGCAAACTGTGTACTCAAAGTAGCGCAAAGTTTAGCGGATACTGTGAGGGTGCAACTTATTTTATGTTAATAAATGTTAATATATGTTGATGAAGGACAATGGTCCCGCAACGCCGAAAACTGATAATAAATATATGTTTCAACATTGTGGTATAAGATTTTAAATAAGGTGGAGGTTACTTATGGGTACAAAAGTTTGTAGTAAGTGTGGAAAGCTTTTTTTTAGTAATGGAAATAATTTATGCTTGCAATGTCTTGAAGTTTACCAGAAGGAAGAAGATCTTGTCTTTGATTACTTGAGAAAAAGGAAAGCAGAAATTACTATAGAGCAACTATCTAAAGAAACTGAAGTTCCTTTAGATATGCTTATGGATATGTTTTATCACGATAGATTTATCGGTGATTACGTGGTGACATCTCAATGTGAGGTTTGCGGGGAACGTATTCGTCAAGGAAAGCTATGCAAGAAGTGTGCTTCCAAGCTCTGCAGTGGATATTAACAGAAGATAGCACGTCCGCAAACAACCGAAATAAAGGCTGTCAGTTTTAGCTCTAATTCAAAAAAGATAGTATATTACAGAGTGTGGCTTCGTGCTGCACTATTTTTGTCAATTCAAGGATTCCTACGTTTCCCTTTATTAAATAACGATATCAAGGCACAACTATGTCCACCCATGCAATCATAAGGGCAAGCAAAGTTATCTCCATTTTTCCTATCATACAATAGAGAAAACAGGGCTACATTGGATAGGGGCGGGGTGAGTTGGTGTAGTCCTATGAAGAGCAAAGTGGAGTCAAGGACTCCTCCCAAAAATTTTTGTGGAATTTTCGCTGGAATAGTCGAGCTTATCAATGCTGTCGTTTCAGAAAAATTAGGCGTGGCAGGTAGAAATAACTTTACGATATAGTAAATCATGGTATAATGAGCATTGATTCATATAATAAGAGGAGATGTTCAATATGGGAGATAAAAGCCCAAAGAACAAGGAAAAGAAGAAGAAAAAAGCTGATAAGAAAAAAGTTGCTACAGACTCTACCTTATCAGCAATACAATCTAAATGATATTAAACGTGACTGCTTAGGTGGTTGCGTTTTTTGTTTAAGAACACACAGGTATCTTAATGCAACTGTGGACTGCATTATTACCTCGAAACGTGGTCGCAACGGTGGGACCTACGATAAATTCAGACAAATTTTGCAAATCTGGGAGGAACTGGGGAGAATTGTGTGGAAAACTTAGGAAATCGAAGGGACGGTTCTCTAGAGTTATTTGATTTTGACTCAAAAGAACCGTCCCTTCGATTTTAGGAATAGACTCGAAAATCAGAATTAGTCGGCAGAATGATATGCTGCTGGTTGTCATTCTTTGTTTGGTTGACAAACTGTTGTTACGGGAAATATTGTTTTGCTAAAAAAATACTTCAATTGTCACAATTTGGTCATAGGTTTTTGGTATTATGTGACATGTACCTAAAGTCAAACGAGGCATACAATTATCTAGGAATAAAGTGATCTTTCTTTAGTAGGCATTGCGAGTTTTGCAAAAAGTACACATATTTTATCTTTCAATGCATGTAGTTTAAAAAAACGAAAAGGAGAGGTAATATAGAATATATGGGACAAAGAACGCTAACTTTGGAGATGGGATATCTGACATTTTGTGATGGCGATGGAAATGCGATCGGTACTTACAAAGCCTCAACGGGCAAATGGGGGGAAAATGATCCTGCGCAAGAGAATATTGGACCATGTCCGCCTGGTACTTATACTTTGTATCCTTCAGAAATTTCCGGTGGAACAGTTTTGTCATTTATAGAACGAAATATTATTGGGCGTGGAAACTGGGGTGTATATAGGGCACCACTTCATCCCAATGCCGGTACTGATACTTACAACAGAGATGGATTTTTTTTACATGGAGGAGTATTAAGCCCCTATTTTGAGCATGGTTCGGCTGGTTGCATAAATGTGGGAACTCCTTGGGATGAAGAGCTATTTGATCTAATTAAGAAATCTGATGATTCTATTTTGGTTATAGTATCAAAATATCCCAATGAATGGTCCGCGGAACCAGCATACGACGTTTATGCTGGTTAGGATAAAATATAATTAGGTGGTGTGTATACAAATAGGAAAAATATTTCGATTTACTATAATTGGCTTTTTTTTGATGGCTATAGCTCAAGTAGACTTTTTTAATGGAACATTTATTTTACGCGGCCCTTCTTCAGACATACGCTTTATATTTTTAGCAATAGGCAATACTATTTTATGTGTGCTTGCAACACTGTATTTTACCTATAAAGAGCGACTCAAACTCTTTTTTAATTTAAGTATCGGTTATGTAATTTTTCATGCTGTCTGGTTTTCGGTGAATCTAGCTACAGAAGGGCTAAATTACATTCCTATTAAAGGTAGTATGCCGATTTTCCTGGAGGCGTTTCAAGAATATTTGAAGGGCATTTTAGTAATGCCAATATTACATATTATTGCATTCATAATAAGTTTCTTTTATTTCATTGCTGCAATGTGTATAATTTTAGTGATTAAAAAAGGTTATAAACAAATCACAACATACTTTGCTAGGGAAAAATAAAATTTTATGTATAAAAAATGTATAAAAAATTTTGGAGGATTTTATGGGTTTTAGACTTAGCGTTAAAGGAAAAGAGAATATTGATTTAGGATCAGAAATGATTCAGTCAGTACATGTAGATGTATGCACGCCAACAGACTCAATGGCTAAATCTTCTAATGTCAATGCTACAATATTTATAAGCGGAAAACTTATTTCTAACACGATGATTAAACAGGACGAAACTTTAAAACTATTTAACTGGTCGTTAGTTCCAGCACAAAACGCAGAAGCCTATCGAGACGTAACTATTAAAGTAATTGCAGCCGATAATGTTTTTCGGATAGTACATTTTCCAAATACTTTTGTGATTGATTATAGTGAAAGATATAATGATCACATAGGTGTTGGTGAGTTTTCATTAGTGCTAAGACAAAAAGCGGATAAAATACCTGATATAACGGCTGACGGTGGTCAGAAATTAGACGGATAATAAAAGCCAGCCATTAAATAACAATTGTTCTGGAAATCGAAGGGACGGTTCCCTTGAGTTATTTGATTCTGACTCAAAAGAACCGTCCCTTCGATTTCCCAATTAATACTGGAATTATATACCTGGGGAGCAAGGCAAAACAAGAGAGCAGCTTTCAACTTTCATGGACAAAACTGCTAAGCAAGGCATGGTTATTGGGGGCTAGCAGTTACAGAAACATTGACCCGACCATTTCATAAGAACTATACTAAGAGGGTAGCTCTTTTTCCATTTATCATAGAAATACTTTTTTAGGAAGTGATTTTTTGAATTGGAAAACTATCCTAGCAATCCTTTCCTGTAACATCATTTTTATGTCGGCCAGCTACACCATGCTGATTCCTTTCCTTCCCATGTACCTGACGCAGGAACTTGGCGTGGATGCGGCATCCGTGAACCTATGGTCCGGCATCGTCTTTTCCTCGACCTTTTTTGTCAGCGCCATCATGGCACCTATTTGGGGGCGTATGGCCGATACCAAAGGAAAACGCCTAATGGCCATACGTGCCAGCGTCCTCCTGACTGTCAGCTATTTTTTAGGCGGCATCGTCACTTCGCCAGAGCAGCTCACGCTGATGAGGGCCTTCCAGGGCTTTGCTGCCGGGCTTTGGCCTATGGAGCTCGCCATTATGACACTTTATGCTCCGCCGGAGAAGCTCGGGCTCTGCTTAGGTACGATGCAGGGCGTCCTGACTGGCGGTGGCGTCATCGGACCGCTTCTGGGCGGCATCCTGGCTGAGTGCTTCGGGATGCGCGTGTCCTTTTTTCTTGCGGCAGCCGGCCTTTTATTCAACAGTTTCATGTTCATCTTCTTTGTCAAGGAACCGCCAGATCCGGCACGCAAGGACACTTCCACGGCAGAAGCTGTCCCGGTAGAGAAAAGCTCCTCTCTGCTGCATATTCCTTTGATCCGCGATATGCTGGTTTGCGGCATGCTGGTGCAGATGGTTATCCTCATCCTGCAGCCGATCATGACGACATATATCACCGGGCTCGCCGGGGACCTGCCAAATCTCATCTTCGTCTCCGGCCTCATCTTTTCCCTGGGCGGCATTGCCGGAGCCATCACCGCTCCCTTTTGGGGACAGTTCGGCCAGCATCATGGGTTCTTCAAGGCAATGAGCCTCGCTCTGGTTTTTGCCGGTGTCTCCATCACGATACAGGGAATCCCAGATAACCTCTATTGGTTTGCCGGGATGCAATTTGCCGGTGGCCTCTTCTTTTCTGGCATCTATCCCTCCATCAATGCAATCCTGGCGGCAAATACGCCGTCCAGGCTCAAAGGCAGCATCTTCGGCCTGTCCTTTTCCACCCAGCAGATTGGTTCTATGGCCGGGCCGCTTTTGGGTGGCGCCATCGCGACCTTCTGGGGAATGAAATATGTCTTTTTCACGGCCGGAGCAATCCTTATCGTCCTAAGCTTCGCGGTCCATCACCGCTTTATTGCGGACTCCGCAGCAAAGACGTCTACCGAACCGCTGATGAAATGAGCTTGTCGATTGGCAAGGATATTTCGTCGTCTTCCATAAAAATACGGGGCTGACGTTCCAAATCGGCAGCCCCGTATTTTTTCATGAAAGACGTTCGGTTACCGGCACAGGCAGGGAGAAAATGAACCGTCAAGGCAACAGAGCGAATAAATCAGATTATGCGAAAAATTATGATATAATTAATCAAAAAACAAATAAGTATTATTCCTTAGTGCGATTCTCTTTGGAGAGTCGTACTATCAATATACGAGTTATGTCTAGACCTCTATACCACGTAATATTGTTTCGGAAGGAATTTGATGTGGGGGGTATTTTTTCCTCGTTAACGGTCTGTGGATTTGTATCATGGAGGGTGAATCGCTCTCTGAATGTACATATAATCATATTGCCTTTAAAATAGATGATGAAGAATTCGAAACCTATGAAGCCAAAGTACGGGCGCTTGGCGTTGACTTTCGGCCACCCCGGCCAAGAGTTGAAGGTGAAGGTCGCTCAATGTATTTTTATGATTTTGACAACCATCTTTTTGAGTTGCACACTGGCACACTTTCAGAAAGATTAGCGCGTTATGCTCGCTGATGCCCCTCCTTTGATATTGCCTAGATGTTTAAAACACGATGCAAGTTAGGTAGTATGCAGATGAAGTTTATCATATGGCAAGTAATTGCAAACATTAAACGGGTTTTCTTCGAAGCATGGTATAGAGCATGAAAGGTGGTTTAGCAATGAAGATTCTCATAGTCGGCTATTTTACCGAGACCTCAAAATCAAATATTGCAAGGCATTTTCCGGGAGACTGGGACATTGTAATTGTCCCGCCCGGGAAAGAAATGCTGCATCATATTGAAGATTGCCAGGTAATCATACCTGAACATATTAAAGTGGACCGCAGCCTGCTTTCTATAGCAAAAAAATTAAAATTGGTACAGACGGGGGCAGGATTTGATAATGTAGATATCGATGCTTGCACGCAGCTCGGCATTTGGGTAGCCAATGCTGCAGGAGTGAATGCACAGGCAGTGGCCGAGCACGTAATGGCACTGATATTGTCTTATTATAAAAACATACCGTTTCTTGATGCTTTCATGAAAAACAGGATGGATGAAAATCAATTGGACTATACAGGGAGTGAATTAAAGGGCAAAACAATTGGGATTATCGGCTTGGGCGCCATCGGTAAAAAAGTAGCTGAGTTTTGCAGGGCTTTTGATATGAATGTGCTGGCTTATGCTAGAAATGCCGTTGTAGAGTCTGACGGTTTTGTGAAAATGACGGATTTCGATAATCTTGTAAGCACATCGGACATAGTAAGTGTACATATATCTCTTAATCAGCAAACTAAACAGCTGATCAACAAAGCAGTATTCAAGAAAATGAAGAATACCGCACTTTTTATAAATACAGCCCGCGGCGGGATTGTCAATGAAAGAGACTTGACAGATGCATTAAAAAACAGGGACATTTCAGGCGCATGCCTAGATGTGTTTGAATCTGAACCGCTTCCAACTGACAGTGAGCTCCGGAATCTTGGTAATGTGATACTTACTCCCCATACGGCAGGTATGCCTGACGGTCGCAAATTCCATAAAAAAAGATATGATTTCTTTGTGAATAATATAAAACGTGTAGAGAATGGCGAAGAGCCTGAAAGCAAGCTCAATCAGTTATTATAGTTTGGTACAATAAAAATAAGAGTCCTTTTGACGTGTTCCTATAGGGACATTTTATGAACGGTGGGTATTGGGTGAGGCAGACAGCAGATCAAGCTGTCTGCCTTTGCCGTTGTTTGGCTATTTTTTCGGCTTCTTCGGCGAATGCACCGCCGACGCCGATGTCACGTTTTAGATAAATCCGCCGTATTCAGCTACACGTAAAGGAGTTGAACGAATAGTTGTTGCTGCTTTCGAATATGCCCAAAAACACGGGAGAAAATCCGTTACGATGGCTGGCAAATCAAACGTGTTGCGTTTAGTTACGATCTTTGGCAGCGTACATTTAGTGATGTAGCCCGACGTTATCCGGGTATAAAAGCGGATAACGAGTATGTGGATGCACTTGCAATGCGCTGGATGGGCGTGTCCGCGGGAAATAGAGTTTGTTTAATTGTTAGTTCTGAAGTTCTTAGCAGCCCTAAGTGTCATTAAGTCTAGAAATCTATATTTAGTATATAGAAGTATACTACGTTACTTTTAAGTGCGTACTTGTATAAAATACTATTGTTGTCTAATATTATAGCAAGAAGAAAATTTCCAGGAAAGAAGAAATGGTTATTTTCTTAGGTAATTCTTAGAAATTAGTAAAAACGAGGAGTGTAGATATGAAAAAATCCTTAGGTGCTAAAACTTTTGCTATGCCTGCCCCAGTATGGGTAGTTGGAACGTATGGAGAAAATGGTGAGCCTAACATAATGACTGCTGCCTGGGGGGGCATTTGTTGTTCTGTTCCTCCTTGTGTGGCAGTATCTTTGCAAAAGCCTCGTGCCTCTTATGCCAATATTCTTGCACATAAGGCGTTTACAATTAATATACCATCTGCTGCTCATTTAACTGAAACTGATTATGTAGGTATCATTAGTGGGAAAAATGAAGATAAATTTTCAGCTGTCAAACTTACTCCAGTCAAGAGTGATATAGTTGATGCTCCTTACGTTAAAGAATTTCCTTTAGTACTTGAATGTAAATTACTACAGGTTGTTGAAATTGGTCTACATACCCAGTTCATTGGAGAAATTATAGATGTTAAGGCAGAAGAAAATGTTCTTGGTGAAAAAGGCTTGCCGATTTTAGAAAGGGTAAATCCGTTTCTCTTTAGTCCGTCAGAGGGAAAATACTATGCTGTCGGACAATTCTTAGAACAATCATTTTCTAGTGGATCGAAATTTAAGAAATAATATAGGGATTCAAGATAAGAACTACTTTCATTAAGCACCAAAAATTTATGAAAAATAAATGGAGGAATTTTTATGATCGTTTTAGTAGCCACTATGATAGCGAAACAAGGTAAGGAAGCTGAGCTTGAATCTGCATTGAAATCTGTCATACCAATGGTGGGACTGGAGGAAGATACATTGCAGTATAGTCTGCACCGTTCGCAGGAGGATTCAAGTAAATTTCTTTTTTATGAAAAGTATGCGAATAAAGAGGCATTGGAGTTTCACGGATCTACACCATATCTAAAAGAGTTGTTCAGTAAAATTGAAAATTTGCTATTGGAAAAACCAGCAATTTCCTTATACGAAGAAATTGCAGCCATTAAATAAAATGGCTGTACAACTCGGCGAACCTTCTGTTAGCATTACCGAACTAGCAGGAGGTTTCTTTAAATAATAAATCGAAGGGACGGTTCTCTTGAGTTGTTTGATTCTGACTCAAAAAAACCGTCCCCTCGAGCTACTGCTGCGCTTGACCGCCTGAATAAGTATTTTACTTTCAGCGAAATGCCGATAGTAAGCAGCCTTTATTGGAATATGGTATTTGAACCTGACTCAAGTGTAGCGGTGGATACTCATGGCCAGCAGATTTTACAGACATTAGGTGCCAATATGTCGGATATGCTG
Organism: Pelorhabdus rhamnosifermentans; assembly: GCF_018835585.1. NCBI lineage: Bacteria > Bacillati > Bacillota > Negativicutes > Selenomonadales > Sporomusaceae > Pelorhabdus > Pelorhabdus rhamnosifermentans. Next base: position 1,134 of record NZ_JAHGVE010000005.1, on the reverse strand, counting down.
AGAATGAAGAAAAATATACAGTAAGTGGAGGAATAACTATGGCTATATTAGTGGTATGGGCCAGTCCGAATGAGGACGGCTTGACAGCCTCGGCAAAGGATCATGTAGTAAAAGGAATCAAAGCCACGGGCGTGGAAGCGGAAATCCTTCATTTGAATAAATGTAATCTGAAGAACTGCCTTACCTGCGGGAATGGGTGGGGTAAATGCCAATCAGATGGACAGTGTGTCATACCAGATGATTTTTCAGTTATATACAATAAGCTGATTGCAGCCGATGGAATCGTGTGGATTACCCCTGTTTACTGGCATGACCTCTCTGAGCGCTTGAAGTATTTCTTAGACCGCTTACGGCGTTGTGAAACGGCGCACAACCACTATTTGCAAGGAAAGGCGTGCCTTTTGATTGCCTGTGCCGGGGGTACGGGGCGTGGCGCAATACAATGCCTTCACAATCTCGAAGCAACACTTAACCATATGGGAATGGTCGCTGTTGACCGCTTACCTGTGATCCAATTTAATCGAGATTATATGCTCACGGCTTTGGCTGGTGCGGGACAATCATTTACAACCTATTTGCACAAGAATATATGATGACAGCAAGGTCTTTTATTGTAGCAACAAAGTCGGCATAAAAAATGTTATCCTGTTTTTTAAATTGTAGGGACGGTTCTCTTGAGTTATTTGATTCTGACTCAAAAGAACCGTCCCTTCGATTTTTGAAGAGCAAAGTGGAGTCAAGGACTCCTCCCAAAAATTTTTGTGGAATTTTCGCTGGAATAGTCGAGCTTATCAATGCTGTCGTTTCAGAAAAATTAGGCGTGGCAGGTAGAAATAACTGTCAATAACTTTTGAAAATGTCACCTAAAAAGGGTTCTAATTATCGGATGAAAATGTCACTTTAGAATTTAAGCATAATTTTTCAGGAAAATGCTTTCAAGCATCAAAAGGATATCTTTATCGCCATCTTCAAAAGTTACTTTTTTTACCAAGGTGTGGCCATATTTATAATAATGGCTATCTGGTGGAGAATAAGGAGTTTTGCCCGATTTTGAGGTTGAGCTTGGCTGATTTAATTTCTTCTGTTTGATATAAGGAAGAACAGAGAAAAGAGTTTTTTTGAACTCTACAGCAA